>CAYSMT010000449.1:0-3061 GCA_964432135.1 uncultured Acidobacteriota bacterium | reverse complement strand
CGACGAGAAGAAGATCGCCACGTTGCTCACCGACCCGGGCATCGTCCGCAACCGCCTCAAGGTCCGCTCGACGGTCAGCAACGCGCAGGCCTTCCTTGCGATCCAGGAAGAGTTCGGCAGCTTCGACGGTTTCATCTGGTCTTTTGTAGATGGCGCAACCATCCAGAACCGCTTCACAACCCTCGCCGAGATTCCCGCGAAGACACCGCTCGCCGGGATCATCAGCAAGGAGCTCAAACAGCGTGGCTTTCGCTTCGTGGGCCCGACGATCGTCTACGCGTATATGCAAGCCACCGGCATGGTCAACGACCACCTTGTGTCTTGCTTCCGCCATCGAGAGCTCGCATCGACCCAGGTCTCGAACCGCTGAAGGTCGCTTTACTTTGCTTCGAAGTGCAGCGCGAAGACAACGCCCTGCGGATCGCAGCACTGAGCCACTTGGCTCCCGCCAGGGACCTCCCCCGGTCCGCTGTGCACCTGTCCCCCGAGTTCCTTGACGCGGAGGACCGCAGCCTCGATGTCTTTGACCTTGATGTAGTACAACCAGTGCGGCGAGGCCGGGAGCTCAGCGGGCTTGTTGTACATCCCACCCATCGCGACGCCCCCCTCCTGGCCGTAGATCTGATAGATCCCCATCTCCCCCATATCCATCGCCTCGATTTTCACCCAAGCGAAAAGGGCCGCGTAAAAATCGAAGGCAGCGACATGGTCGGTCGTCAGTAGCTCGTGCCAGGAGAACTCCTGCTCGCTGGCCTCGCCGGACGAGGACGCGGGTGTGTCCTTCGCATCACGAAATAGCGCGAAGACGGCCCCTTGCGGATCACGCAAGACAACGAAACTTCCGGCTCCAGGAATCTCCGTTGCCCCAACGAGGATCTCGGCTCCCAGCCCGGAAGCTTGCGTGACCGTCGCGGCGACATCCGGCACGGCGATATAGGCCAACCAATGGGGTGGCGCGCCCGCAGCCGCCGCGTCGTCGGGGATGTTCAGCAGCCCACCTATGGCGTCTGGCCCTTGGTCCACATCGTGTAGGGCATCTCGCCGCCTTCCCAAGCCTGGGTACCCCAGCCGATGAGCTCGGTGTAAAAGCTCCGGGCGGCCTCCTTGTCGCTGGTCATCAGTTCGTACCAGCAGAAGCGTCCTTGCTGACTCATCTCGGGCATGGTGCGTGCTCCTCATGGTTAGCGGCGACCCCTTCACCCTTGTCGAGGCGCCATCCCAGCAGAGTAGCTGGACATCACCGCGGCCTCCGCACCGTTCGAGGAGCCCTTTCGCCCGTTAATTACAGATTCGCACTAACGAGTAATTCGCAGAACCCCACCCTCAGATCCCCTCCGCCCGGAGCGCCAAGCTAACCGCTTCCGAAAAGAAGACGGTCCCGAGCCATCGAGCCAGGCGCTGAGTGGACAGCGTAGACTGTGCCGGCCGGAGGCCAATACCCCCCCCGGCACCGCCGGAGGACCATGATGAACACAAGAAGCGTTCTACTGCTCTGCGTCTTTGTCTTCAGCCTGAATGCGCCCGCTGCTGAGATAGCGCACGGCGTCGTCTTCGAGGACCTCGATCACAACGGACGCCGCGACCCCGGCGAAATGGGGATCAAGGGCGTCGCCGTCTCGAACGGTCGTGACGTCGTACGTACCGACGCCTCCGGCGCCTACACGATCGAGGTCGACGACGAAAGCATCATCTTCATCAGCAAGCCTTCGGGCTTTGCCCTACCCCTCGACGAAAACAACCTGCCCCTCTTCTACTATCGCCATTACCCCCGGGGCTCCTCCCCCAAGATCGATTGGCGCTTTCGGACGATCGATCCCACGGGACCGTTGCCTAGGTCGGTGGACTTCGCGCTCAAGCGCTCGGCGGAGCCGGACGCCTTCCGCGTGCTTTGCCTTGCGGACCCGCAGCCTCAGAATAACCCCGAACTCGGTTTTCTACGTGATGACCTGCTCGCGGAGATCGCTTCGAGCGACGCCGCCTTCGGCATGACCCTGGGTGACATCCTTTACGATGATCTCGCCCTCTTCCCTCGCTACAAGGCACTCGTCGGAGCCTTGGGCATGGCCTGGTTTAACCTGCCAGGAAACCATGAGATCAACTACCGTTCGCCAGATGCTCGCCACGCACGCGAGACCTATCGCCGCCACTTTGGACCGAACTACTACTCTTTCAACTATGCCAAGGCGCACTTCGTGCTCCTCGATACAGTCCATTACCTCGGCGAGGGTACCGGTCGCACGACCCCCCACCCGCGCGGCGCAGGGAGCTACGAGGGCCGCCTCGGGGAGCCGCAGCTTGCCTGGCTCGCCGCCGACTTACGCGAGCTTCCCACCGACCGCCTCATCGTGATCGCGATGCACATTCCCCTCGCGAGCCGCCTCGACCCGAAGGATCCGGCGGTCAATGTTGCGGACCGCCGCCGTGTATTCGAGATCCTCGGCAAGCGCCCCCACTTGCTTGCTATCGCCGGCCACCTGCACCTCACCGAGCACCTCTACTTCGATAAAAAGGAGGGCTTCTTTGGACCGACTCCCCTGCACCTGCACTCCCTCGCGGCGGCATCGGGGAGCTGGTGGAGCGGCCCTCTCGACGAGCGAGGCATCCCAACGAGCTGGCAACGCGACGGCACACCCAACGGGAGCTACCTGCTCGAAATCGACGGGACCCGAGCGCGAATGACCTTTCGCGCCGCTAGCGCCCCGCGCGATGAACAGATGCGCATCGTGCTCGATGCCGTCTTCCACAGCACGCGTCCGAACAACCTGCTTGCCAGCCGCCATGGGGCCTATCTCGCCGGCCCGATCGACCTCGAGCAGCTCCATTCCACGGACTTGCTCGTCAACCTCTTTGACGGCGGGCCGCACTCACGGCTGAGCTTCCGCGTTGATGGCGGGCCATCACAGCCGATGATGCCGACGCTTCGCAAGGACCCCTTCGTCGTGGAGCTCTTTGCCCGCCACCACGCCGAGATCAAGGACTGGGTGCAGCCGCTGCCCTCGCATCACCTCTGGGTTGCGCCGCTGCCCTCTTCCCTCGCGCCGGGTGTTCACCGCATCGAGGT
>CAYSMT010000448.1:0-3071 GCA_964432135.1 uncultured Acidobacteriota bacterium | reverse complement strand
TTCGTCGCGTTATTGCCCGAGACCTCTCCGGAGGAGGCAAGGCTCGTCGTCGAACGCGTGCAAAACGTCATCCAAAACGCGAAGATCCGAGCCATCTCCGGCGGCCGGCCCGTGGAGATCGAGGTCGGCTGCAGCGCAGGGCAGTCTTGCTTCCCGATCGATGGCAGCACCCTCGAAGATCTGATCCACCGTGCGGACAAAGAGATGTATCGCGACAAAGCGCATCGTCACGCGGAGCGCGAACCAGAAGCTCATTGAGCGAGGAAGGGACGGCCGCCCCGCATCGCTAAGCGGTCCCCCTGCGCCCGAGTCGCGGCCAGATCTCATCAATAGCTGTCACCGGTAGCACCGGAGTTGGCCCCAGAATTTTGAGATAGGAGCGCACGAAACGAGAACGCACGCGTCGCCTCAGCCGGTGTGGCACACCACCAGGAAAAAGACAGGCGCGATCGAGATCGATGATCAGCGGAGGAGCTTCCGGCGACAGCAGGACATTGCCGAGGTTGAGATCGCGATGGTAGAGGCCACCTTCGTGCAACTCATGCACACAAGCCACGACCCGCGATAGGATGGCCTCGATATCAGAGGAAGCCGTGCAAGCAGAGAGGCAACACGCGAGATCCTCCGCGGGCTCGATAAGGGGCGTTGCTGACCACGCACGCCAACCAAGACGACGGCGCTCGAGTACGACCGCCCGAGTTGGGACGATCGGGCAGCCCGCCGCCAACGCGTCACGCGAAACGACGAGCTCGCGACGAAAACGTTCCACCCCAAAGTAGATCTCTCGATTCCAGCGGGAGAGCACACCCCCACGCAGATTCTGCTTGATCAGCAGCCGCTCTCCCCCGGCCAGATCTACGACGCCCCGCGGACCACGACCGCTTCCCACGCCGAGTGGCCGCGCGGTAACGAGGCTTTCGGGCCGATCGGCCCCCGCCTCGAGCAAAGCTTGGGGCAGGCTGTCTCGTGCGAGAATGAAGACATCGCCCACCCGAAGCAGGGTGAAGCCACATGGCGCCGCGATCATGAGCTGGTCTTGGGAGCTGCCAACCAGGCCACGCCAATGCTGATGATGTAGAGCAACACCATGGGCATCGCGAAGATCGTCATCGTCATCATGTCGGGGGTCGGCGTGATGACGGCGGCGATGAAGAAGCAGAGGAAGATCGCAATATCGAGCTTCTTACGCAAGAAGCGAGCCGTGACCATTTCCATACGCGCGAGCGCGAATACCAGCAGCGGCATCTCGAAGACGGCGCCCAAACCGAGCAGGAGCTTGGTCGTGAAGCTAAAGGCGTAGTCGACGGTGATGTTCGAGGTGAACTGCTCGCCCTGCTGTGAGAGGAACTCGACGGCCTTTGGCAGCGCGATGAGATAGCAGAAAGCCGCGCCGCTGGAGAAGAGGATCGTACCGGCCAGCATGACGGGAATGACCCATCGCCGCTCGCGTTTGTACAAACCGGGCGCAATGAAGGCCCAAGCCTGGAAGAATATCCAGGGAAGGGCGAGAAAAATCCCGCCGACGAAAGCTGCCTTGACCTTGTTCATGAAGGCCTCGGCCGGGCGGATCACGACGAGGGCGTCGTAGGCGTTCTGCACGGGAGCGAGGAGCAAGGAGAGAATCTGGTCAGCCAAGACCCAACACACCGCGAAGCCGATAACGATACCGAGCGCGGCCCACATCAGCCGGCGTCGCAGCTCGTCGATATGATCGAGAAAACCCATCCGCGGCCCGCCTTCCTCCGCGGGCATTTCGTCCGGCCGCGTTTCCTCCGGGGAAGCGCTCATGACGTCGGCAGTTCCTGTGTCGCCGCGTCATCGCCATCGGGCGGAGCCTTCGTCCCCTCGGGCACCTGTGCTCCCGTCGCACCTGCTGGCGAGGCTGGATCGGAGGCGTCGTTATCGCTCTGTGGACGCTCCGCGGAGGCCGCGCGGGCACGTCGCGTCGGGTCAGCCGGTGGGGGAGGACCCAGGGCCATGAGCTCGCGCGTCATCCGCCGCGCATCCGTGCTCAGCCCGCTGACCTGCTTGGCAGCCTCCTTGACCTCATCCAGGGCGACTTCCCGGTCGAGAGTCCCCTTGAAGTCATTCATCGCCTTGCGCATCTGCGCCACGAAACCCCCAAACTGCCGTCCAAGCTCCGGGAGCTTGCGCGGTCCGAAAACGAGCAAGCCGAGGATCATGAGGAGGAGGAACTCGCTGCCGCCAATGTCGAACATGCTGCGGATTCTATCAGCGGCTGAGCCTCGATGCTCGGTCCGAAACGGCGACCGCTCTTCAAAGAAGCGCGTAGAGCAAGCCGCGTGGCATGGGGCCCGGAGAGTGCTTCCTGCCGCGATCCCCAAACCCATGCTCACAATAGACTTACAAGCCGGGAAGTTGTCGGCCTGAGCATCTGGCCCCTATACTTGCCCCATGAAAGCGTCCAAGAGACCCTCCGCGATCCTCCTCGTCCTGCTCGCCGGCGCCGTCCCGCTCGTTCTCGTTGGCGCGCGTGCCTCGGTGCCCCGCTCCCGGGCCTCACGCATGGCCGCCTTCACCGAGATCCTCTCGATGATCGAACAGCGCCACATCCCGGAGACGGACTCGAAGAAGGTGATCTACTCCGGAATTCAGGGGATGATGGCGACCCTCGATCCCCATACAAACTTCCTCGACGACGAGACCTTCCGCGAGATGCGCGAGGAACAACGCGGCTCCTTCTACGGGCTCGGAATTGTCATCTCCAAGCGCACCCGGGCGGACCCGCTGCGCGTCGTCTCCCCGATCGCCGACACACCCGCGGCACGCTTGGGTATTCAGGCGGGGGATGTCATCACGCACATCCGAGACCGCCGGGCCGATGTCGACACGGACACGCTGCGGCTGACCATCCAGCAGGCGGTGAAATATCTGCGCGGCCCTCGCGGCACCGAAGTCGAGATCACGATCGACCGCCCAGGTAGCGAGCATCCGCTCGCATTCACCGTGCGGCGGGATGCCGTGCGCACGCCTGCGGTGGACCAAGCCTTCATGATCGAGAAGGGCGTCGGCTACATTCACCTCGCTAACTTCACGGAAACGACGACGAT
>CAYSMT010000447.1:0-3076 GCA_964432135.1 uncultured Acidobacteriota bacterium | reverse complement strand
AGCTCCGTGCGGCGCTCGAGCGCAACCGCTGGAACGCTTCGCGCACAGCGAAAGAGCTTGGTATTTCACGAACCACCCTCTGGCGGCGCATGAAAAAACACGATCTTGCTCTGCGAAAGGAGCCCGCGGGCCCCGAGTCGTCTTGAAACGAATCGTTTCATTTTAACTGACCAGTTTGTTTCAGTCTATCTGGCACGGCCGGAGGTAACGAGACGTTCACCTAAATAAAGCACTATTTTTCAGCAGGTTAATTCGCTGAACCGCGTCGTCCCACCCTTGGTATGTCCCTTGCTTCCTCCCGCACCCACGGAACGGCTTACTGGCCGGCTCTGGGAGGAAGGAAGGGAATGATGAAGACACGTCCTGTTGTTATTGCCTCGCTGCTACTCGCCGGCTCGCTGCTGCTTCCCGCGAGCGCACTCGCGGGCAAGCGGCCGAATCCAAACCGTGGCAAGTCCCAGTTCAAAGCCACCTGCAAGATCTGCCATGTCAAGGGTGGCGAGGCACCCAATTTGACGCCGATGACCAAGACGCAGGCCCAGTGGAAACGCTTTTTTGGTAATGGGAAAAAAATTGCGGCTTGTGTCGAGCGCAGCGAAAAGAGGACACAGATCAAGCTCGGCGAAGAGGAGCTGAGGAACATGTCCTACTACCTGATCAAGCATGCTGCCGACTCGGATCAGCCCGAGACCTGCGGCCAGTAGCGCGACGAGCCAACAACCGTCTTCGACAGGGGGCCCGACCATGAAACGATTCACGACTATGCTGGTGATGATCGCTCTCGTGCTTGCGAGCGGATTCGCCGTGGCCGGCGACGAGACATCGAACGCCGACAAAATCAAAGAGCTTGAAAAGCAAATCGAGGAGCTCAAGGAGAAGATCGTCGACGAGGAGATGCCGGAGCGTCTCGATGCGGTCGAGCGCAAGAGCGCGATGGATCGCCTCAACTTCACAGGGGATCTTCGCGTGGCTGTGGATAACATCGATGGTACCCAGGCGGCCTATTTCAACGGTATGACACTGCAGAAGGGGCTCGTCGATACCCTCTTTTACGCCCAGAGCAGCCCCTACGGCCTGCCGATGCATGATCCGAACTTCGATCCGCAAGATCCCAAATCGGTCTACGCGGTGTTGGCTGCCAACGTACGTGCGCACTACGCGGATTACCTCTACTTCACCGATCACTTCACCTTTCAGAAGCTCAAGGACGCGATGGGTCATTTTCCGCCTGCGATGCAGCAGAGCCTGATGGGTCTGCTCGTTCCCGCGACCTACGTGCCGAAGCGAGACTATGCGAACGACATCATGTACACGACACGGCTGCGCTTGAATATGAAGGCCAAGATTGCCGAGAACATCAGCTTCCACGGGCGGCTCGGGATGAATAAGGTCTGGGGAGACAGCACCGGTGTCCAGGTCTTTAACGGCCAGCCGAACTCGATGAACATCGATGGTACGACCCTCGGCGTGCCCAACTCGGACCTGATCCGTGTCGATCGCGCCTTCTTTAGCTGGAATCATATCGGTGGGACGGGAGCCTATCTTTCCGTTGGACGTCGCCCGTCAACCTTCGGCCCACCGAAAGAGATCCGTGAGAACAGGCTTCGTGGCGGGACGCCCACCGGGCATGTCGTCGACTTCCAGTTCGATGGGATCACCGCCGGTTGGGTGACCAACAACAAGTGGGGCACGGTGCTCCGCTTCTGCTACGGGCTCGGTTTCGAGAGCGGCTTCGGCAACGGCGATCAGCTCACCGCGCCCGCAGATCGCCTCGACGATGTCCAGCTTGGCGGCTTCAACATCGATATTTTCAACTCGGATCGTATGTTCGTGCAGCTCACCGCCTTCCGTGCGCTTGACGTCAGCGACGGTTTCACTTCCTTGGTCGTCATGCCGAACGATCCGGTTACGGGCAATCCGATCCCCGGCACTCCGGTCCTGCGGATGGCGCCGTCGGCCAATCTCGGCAACATCGACCTCTTTGCGCTGCTCGTCGAGCGTCACGACGGCCCCGTCGACTGGTTTGTCTCCTACGCGGCCAACTCATCGGACCCGGATAAGATCACGACGCCCTTCGGGGGGCTCTTCTCCGATCCCTTCGATGTCCCCAAGAGTCAGCACGGTTCGTCCTTCTACGCCGGTCTGCGCTGGAGTCTGCCCAACGAGGTCACGCAGCTCGGTATCGAGTTCAATACGGGCGATAAGTACTGGTTCAACTTCACGCAGGCTGCGGACGATATCGTCCTGTCCAAGCTCGCGACGCGGGGCGATGTCTGGGAGGTCTACTGGAACCAGCAGATCAACGACCGCGTGCAGCTCCGCCTCTCTGCGATCGACTACGACTACGAATACTCGGGTTCCGGCTGGCACCTCGGTGCACCGAAAAAGCTTGATAGTTCGCCGGTTCTTGGTTTCCCGACCTACAGCGACGTGCTGAACATTCGTCTCGCACTGAACATGCGCTTCTAGTTGAGGTTGCGGCTGGGGTGCGTTGAGCGCCCCGGCCGCTGCGCTCGATCGCTCGGCTTGCCGATGGAGTTCGCGCCGCCGGAGTCGGCTGGCGCGGGAAAGGAACACAAGATGGCCTCCAAAAGACCAGCGCGTCCCGTAGGGAGTGCGCCCGCGGGTGAGAGGCAAGATCGCCGTCGCTCTCTGTCGATCGGTCGTCGTGGCTTTCTTGGCACGATGGGCGGCGCGTTTCTCGGCACTGCGCTCTACGGTTGTGCGTCTCGACCGCACATGCTCAAGTCGATCGAGGAGTTTCCGCTCGAAGCGCCGATCACACCGAGTACAAAGCGTTTTAGCGTGTGCGCGAACTGTGTCAATAAGTGTGGTTTCGAGGCGACGGTGGAGGGCGGACGTGTCATCAAGCTCGACCCGAATCCGAGCTTCCCGAAGTCCCACTCGATGCTCTGCGCCAAAGGCAATGCGGGCATCAAGGTGCTCTACGATCCCGATCGTCTCAAGCATCCCCTGATTCGCGTCGGAGCGCGCGGGGAGGGAAAGTGGCGCAAGGCAAGTTGGGCGGAAGCCCTCGACTACACCGCGACGCGGTTGGCTGAGATCAAGGAGAAGT
>CAYSMT010000446.1:0-3096 GCA_964432135.1 uncultured Acidobacteriota bacterium | reverse complement strand
GACGACAGAAGCCCGCGCCGCGACGGTGGGCGTTCTGGGGGCGGGTGGCGATGACACCGTAACGAATTCTGGTCGGATCACCGTCAGCGCAGCGGCTCAGACGGATCCCGACGGTGTTGAGATCGCATTGCTGGGAGCTGCCGGTCATCGGGTCCATGTCATCGCAGACGCTGAAGCGGTGGGTATCTCTGGTGGAGCTGATGCGGATGTGCTGACCAACACCATCGATGGATTCGTCCACGTGAGCGCGTCAGCGAGCTCGCCTGACTCGAGCTTTTCTGGAACCCTCGGAGGCGCCCAGGGCACGGCAGGAGGAATCAGCTCGACGGCCGAGAGCGAAGGGATGTCGGGCGATGCTGGCGACGACACGATCGGCAATGCCGGCGTGATCATCGCGAGTTCCGAAGCCAGTGCGTCCTCGACTGGGCTCGCGTTGAGCTTCGCTGGTGCCGGCACCCATTACGCGGCGCTGGTCGCCGATGCGCGTAGCACGGGCATCAACGGCGGCGATGGAAACGATCAGATCACCAATGGGAGCACCGGCTCGATTACTGCCATCGCGAATGCGGAAGCGAAGCCAAAGGGCAAGACGGCTATGGCCTTTGGCGCGTCCAATGCCTCCCCGGTCGCCGATACGACGGCGACCGCGACAGCTGTGGCTGCGGGTGATGGTGACGACGTGATTGAGAACCTCGGTTCGGTCTCTGCGGTGGCCCACGCGGTGGTTCCGACCAGTTCCGGGACCTACAGCCTCGCCGGATCCGGCAGCTCATCCACGGCTCTGACGGCCACCGCACTGGCCACCGGCCTCGACGCCGGGAGCGGGATGGACAACATCGTCAACGAGGGCGACATCACAGCGGACGCTTCGGCCGATGCCTCCGCCACCAACTCCTCCTGGATCCTGGCCGGCGCCGCCGGTGCCGGCGCCGCCGTAGACGCCTCTGCCATCGCGGCTGGACTGCGGCTCGAGGACGGAACTATAGACAACGGCGGCAGCATCGTCGTCAATGCCTCCGCTCAGACTCTGGCTACGAATCGCAGCGGAACGTTGATCGGATCTCCCGATGGAGACGCCAGAATCACATCCTCTGCCTCGGCAACTGGCGTCGAAGGGGGTGCGGAGAACGACACCGTTCGGAACGCGCCTGCGGGGGATGCAGCGGGTAGCGGGCGCATCGCCGTTGTCGCAAGAACGAGCGCCACGACGACGACGACGTCCAGCTCCCTAGTGACGGGCTTCTCCGATGTCTTGGCATTCGGAACCGCCGACGCCCGGACCTCGACAGCGCTGGGTATCTCGCTCGGTGATGGAACAAACTCTGCGACGAACGATGGTCATCTCGACGTCAGCGCCAGCGCGACGGCTGCGAGCACTTCCGATGCACGACTGGACCTCGGCATTTTCGCCTGGTCGGACGCACGGGCGAACGCGAGGGCAGCCGCGAAGGCCATCGGATTCTACGGTGGGTCCGGCATCGATACGATCACCAACAACGGAGTGACCGTCGTCACAGCTGAGGCGACGGCTGACGCGAGGTCGAGCGCGACCACGGGTCTGATCGGCTCGGCGTCGTCCAGCGCGGCGGGCTCCGCGGCCGCGAAAGCACTCGGAGTTGACGCCGGAGACGGGGACAACGTGGTCGTAAACTCGGGAACTGTCGAAGTCACCGCACGCGCAGTAGCAGAAGCCCGGGCCAGCGCGGCGGGAGCGACATCGAGTGAGGCTTCCGAGAAGGAGTCTGGCGATTCCACGGCTATTGGCATTCGCACCGGCTCTGGTTCTGACATGGTCACCAATTCCGGCCATCTCGTCGTGAGAGCTGAGACGACCGCAGAACTTGCGACCGCTATGGCGACCGGAATCACCACCGCAGGTGGGTCCGACACCGTCGTTAACACCGGTGTGATAGACGTCTCGGCGGACGCTGGGACCGCGGACGGTTCGCTTGCCGTGGGCATTACGACGGGTGATGGCGACGACACGATCGTCAACAAGGGCAGCATCACGCTGAGTCTGCCGGGCAGCCGCAACACGGGCAGCGCGATCGACGCAGGTGCGGGGAACGACCTGGTCGTTCTAGGAGAGGGCTCTTCTACTGGCGGTTCGATCCTGTTGGGCAGTGGTGACGACGGGCTCGTTCTCTTTCACGCGGCCGAGTTTAGCGGAGAAATCTTCGGCGGCGACGGTTACGACTTCGTCGAGATCCGTGACGGGCGCGCCTATCTCTTCGACGAGATTCACGATGTCGAACGCCTCATCCCCGGCAGCGGGCTCATGCACGTAGGTGGCAGTGTCGTATTGGGCGCTGCCGAGCAACTCGGAATAACCGTAAATCAGGACGGTCAGACAGGCAGGCTGCGTGTCGACGGTATTGGCGGCCTGACGCTCGGCGGAGAATTTGTCGTCAGCGCTGGTGCATGGGTCTATCAGGACGGGCAGCGTTTCGATTTCTTCGACGCGGACGACGGGATCTTCGGAAGCTTTGACAGTGTCATCCTTCCCGAAACAACGGCCTTCCTTGATTTCGATTACCTGGAGGAGGAGCGGCAGGTCGAGGTGGCTGTTCGTGATTTCTCCGACGCCGTCACGAATCCGGTCCACTCCAGAGTTGCCAAGACACTCGACGCGCTCAGGCCCGGGGCCACCGGAGACCTGGCTCTCGCGCTCGGCTATTTCCAGCTTGCCCGAGAAAGCCAAGTCGACCAAGCGTTCATCAGCTTGAGCCCAGACACGTTTGACGCGAGTACGCTGAGTGTACTCGCGGCGGCTGACAAGCTGTCCCGAAGCATGCAGCAGAGGGTTCGCCTCGATAGAGATAGTCGGAATCCCAGGCGGGGTTTCTGGGCCAATTTTGTAGGGGAGCGTGGCAACCGCGACGCCGCAATCGCCGGTTATACTGACTTCAGCTACAGCGTCGGCGGCGGGAGCGTTGGGTGGGACCACGGTTTCCCGGGGACCCGCCTCGGCGACCTGCTCCTCGGCGTGTCCGTATCGACATCCTCCGGTGATATCGACATTACAGGGCGAGCCACGCGCGACCAAATCGACAGCACGATGTTCTCGATCTACGGTGCCACCCGGTATGGCCGGTT
>CAYSMT010000445.1:0-3102 GCA_964432135.1 uncultured Acidobacteriota bacterium | reverse complement strand
GGGAACGTACGCCGGCCTTCGCTCAGAGCGCAAAAACAGGACTTAGCGCGGCATGGTACTTGCTCTGTTGGGGGCATGAGAATAAGAAACAGCGGTGGTTATGTGATGCTCGACGCCTTAGCCGGGCTTGCCCTTCTCGGGCTCCTTGCTGTTGGGGTTCTGTCGATGCTTCATCTCAGCGTGCACATGATGCAACAGGCGGCTCGTCTCGACCGTGCTCGGGAGGCGGCGCAAAGCATCGTTGCGCGTTGCGACGCAGTGTCCTGGGCTCGGCTCCCAGAGTTCTTCCATGCCACGCCAGATCGTTCTCGGGCATGGCTCGATACCACGGACGGCACGGCCCCCATAGCTTGGCAAAGGCTCATCGACACCTTGCCCGGGGGGCGGATTCGTGCGTGCCTTGAAGGCCTCGGGCCGCAGGGCCGCCCGGCCGACTTTGGGCGTGCCTTGGCGCTGCGCTTGCGGGTCGAGCTGCTCTTTGATGGTGGGCCGCGTGAGCGCCGGCTCGAGCTGAGCAGTGTGCGCTTTTAGGTCAGTCCCGGGGTCCACTCGTGTCACGCTCGAAAGAAAAGGAAGCCGACATGCGAATCCTCCTTTCCACTTGCATTTGTCTGAAGCAGCGCGTTGCCGTGGCGGCAGCGGCGCCGGGGTGGGGCGGGGCGCGCGGCTTCGTCGCGGCAGAGATGATTGTCGGCGTTGGGTTGGCGCTCGGTGTGATTCTCGGCGCACTGAGCCTCGCGCGGAGTACGTTGATCCTCGGCAACGAGGTGAGCGAGCGCTCCGAGCAAAGCGCCGCCGCTTGTTGGGCGCTCGATCGCATGGCCGGAGAGCTGGCGCGCGCTGGCCTCGGCTTCGGACGCGACCCCGCTTGCCCCGACGAAGCCGTCGAGTTGCTCACGGAGACAGCCATCGTCTTTCGTGCTGATCTCGACGCCGATGAGCCCGGCGCGCGGGAGGTGCCAGAGGCCCTGCTCACCGGGCACTTTCCCATCGTTTCCACCGCCAACGACGAGGTCGTTGCCTATCTGCTTCGCACCGGAACACGGGGTGGTCAGGAGCGGGCGCTCTTCGAAGCCGACCTCGACGCCCCGGGTCGGGTGCGCCTCGCCGACGGCACGCCTGTCGCTCGTCGAGATGGGCTTGTCGAAGAGATCGATGCCGGGCCGCTGGCAGGGCCCACGGAGACCGGGCCCTCGGCGGGTGGTCGACTGGGTACTCTCTATCGGGTGACTTTCGTGCATGACGCGCGTCGTGCGGGTACGGGTCGCTTTCGCGTCGCGCAGCCCTTGCTCGACCGGGTTCGAGCATTTCGCGTGCGCGCGGTCGACGAGATCGGTCACACGCTCTCGCCTTGCGGCGGGGCAGATACGCCGGGGGCACGACGCTGCCGCGCGCGCATTCGCCGTATCGTCCTAGAGCTCGAGATCGATGCCCTACCAGTCGTCCTGCGCCGGGAGCTGACGCCTCCGGCGCTCGCGGGCCTACGATGAGCGAGCGCGCGGCGCTACGTCCCAGCTTGGAGGCGCACTCGGCGAGGCGCCTCCGAGAGCGCGGTTCGGCGCTGGTAGCCGTGCTCATTGTTTCGCTGCTCGTAGGTGCCGCCGGGGTCGGGGCCTGGACCTTGGCGCGCTTTCAACTGGTGGCTGCCCATCGTCGCGCCATCCGCGCCCGGACCGAGCGCTTGGCCCTTGCTGCCGTGCCCGCCGTCGCGGCATGGTTCGAGGTGCCTGAGCGCGGCGCGCTCGTCGCGCCACCCGTTGCAGCCGAAGTCGATCGGGAGCTACGTGAGATCGACCTCGATGGCGACGGTCGGGGCAGGCCCTGGGATGAGGCTGCCGCGCCTTGGAACACCCGCTACAAGGCCGGTCGAAGCGCGGGCTTCTTCCGCCCCCCCGACGTGCTCAGTGGCGGGGGGCCTGAGGATCGCTTCACTGGCACGGCCAGCGGTCCGGATCTGCGTCTGGGCGGTTCGGGCGGTCGTGGCCGGAAGCTGCTCGAGCGCCTCGCGCGGATCCTCGAAGCGGACCCGTGCTTCACGATTTGGGAGGTCTCCTTCTTTCGTCCGCCGCCACGGGCCGGAGAGCGGGCCCTGGCGACAGTCGAGGTCGTCGCTCAGGCTGCGGTTCCCGGCGCGGCCATCCGGCGTGTGCATGCGCGGGGAGAGATCGTGGCGCCCGACTGGGGAAGGTCTGACCGGCCGCTGGTCGTTTCCGGGAGCGCCGCGTTGCGCGGCGCGGCGAGCTGGCGCTGGGGCGAGGCCGTTGTCGGGGGAGACCTTGACGCCGATGCCAGCGCGCTGGCGAGTTGGCCGGGTGGCATCCCCTGGGTCGGCCCCGACGCCCCGATGCGCCGGGACAACGACGGTGACGCCAGCACAGACGATCGAGATGCTGACGGCTCCGGCGATTACGAGCAGTGGCTTCGTTTGCCGGAGGCCGTGCCCGATCCATGGTGGCGTGCTCGCGTCGCGGGGCGCTGGCTCGGCGGATCGTCGAACGACGGGGCGGGTCGTGGAAGTGTGGCAGGGGGAGGGATGCTGGGTCGTACAACGGCGGTCGGTGGGGCTGCGAGGACTTCTTCCACCGGCTGCCGGCAGCCCTTTCCCTTTGGCCCCTGGCGCACGCCCCCGCAAACTGCAGCCAAGGCAAGCGAGCGTTCGGGGCTTTTTGTTGCATGCCCTTCCTCCGACCCGCGTAGTGCGCAGCCGCTCCTGCGGGGTTGGAGGCGGCTGGCCTCCCTTGGGGTGCGCGGTGCGGCGCGTTACGTAGAAGACCCTGGCACGGGCGTATTCCGCGTCGACGGCGTGGGCGCGCCCCGCCGGCTCGAAGAGATCGTGCCTCGGACGGGCGGCTTCGTGCTTGTCGAGGCCGTCGCTGGGCACGCGGCGGCGCTTGAGCTTGCGCTCGTCGGAGGGCGCGGCGCGCTGGCTGTCACCGGCGCTGATCTCGTGCTGCGTGGCCGATCACGTGTCGATGCAGCGCGTCGAGCTCCACCCTGGCCGCGAGACAGCGCCGGTACGGAGCGGCAGGCGGCCCCGAGTGACGACCAACTCGCACTGAGCCCCGAGCTCGGTGGCTGCGCGGCGTGGGAACTGCTCGACTG
>CAYSMT010000444.1:0-3112 GCA_964432135.1 uncultured Acidobacteriota bacterium | reverse complement strand
ACCAAATCGCGAGCAGGCGCCCCTTCATCCGCGGATCGGCTGCCAGCTCTCGCGCCCGAGAGGCGATCCGACCTGGCGCTTCCGCCGAGACGAGAACGATCAGGGGCGGCAGTTCACCCTCGAGATCGCTCTGGCGCGCAAGGAGCCCAAACGAAGCCTCAACCACCTTCCGCTCGGCTGCGCGGAGAGATGTGAGCGAACCCGGGGGCGTGAAAAGCAGGGCCCTTCCGTTGACTCGCGGAGCCGCAAGCCAGCGTCCGGGAGAGCGCCGTGAATCGCTTCCCACCACGACCGTGGGGCCTGTGGGGTGCCCGTCAGCCCGACGCCACCATGCGCTCAACGCGCGAGCGAGACGGAGCGGATCTCGCGACGGCAGCGGCGCTGCCGCAGCGCCCTCCCAAGGAGCCACCTGCTCCTCCGGGCCGCCGAGCAACATCAGCGTGCGCGTCACGCCAAGGCGAGGCACAAGGGCAGCGATCCCTGGGATCGCCTCGTTCGGCGCACGGTCCGCCGCATGGCCCAGCAGCAAGCGTTCGACCGTATTGAGCGACCAACTGAACTCCTCAGCCACCTTGGAAGCGACGGCGAGCGACATTTTCACGCGGGCGGCGCTTGACGAAGCACCGTCAAGCACGCGCAGAATCGCAAGCTCCGGCGGTGCTTTGGTGGTGCCCCCAGCGCCGTCGGAGCGGGAGATGGAAGACGGTCGAGGAGCGGAAGCCTTCACCAAAGTAACGAGCTGTCTCTCGCGCATCACACGATAGCTCAGGGTGCGCCCGCCCTCGTGGCGCACGATGCGCACCAAACGCCCCTCTTTGTCATAGACGGCCCGCCTGGCGTGCGGATCGTCACCATCTGGGCCAAGAAGGGTCAGCACCCATCTTCTCCCTTCTCGGTCGGTACCGACACGCACATAACCCACACCAAAGCTGCGCTCATTTCCGCCCACGCCAAGGCCGTGGTCTGGCAAGACCCCGAGCGGCAACCCCGGGCTCTCTCGCTTCCACTCCTGCCTTGCCTCCGCCGGACGACGTTTTTCAGACGGGGGAGGCGACAGGGGCACGGCAGCCCGCGCCGAGGTCGCGGCCGAGACCCTTCGCGTGCTCCGCCCACCCCAGGCGAAGGAGACGCGCCGACGGCTCGCCCGCTCGAGCACCTTGCCCATTCCAAGATCGAGGCCGCCGATCCCCACGCTGAAAACCCGCAGCGCCTCTCCGGCTTGCTTGCGACGCACGAGAGGGCCGCGTTGCTCGAAGGGCAAGGTCGTCAAGACGAGCTGATGCATCTGTACGCGCTCGGCCTGGAAGCTCAGCTCGTCGAGCTCATCATCACGCTGCACCGTGCTCGCCCGAGACGCGAGCTGCGAGCGGAGCGCCGCCTGGCGCTGGTCGCGCGCATCCAAGCGCGCGAGAGCCCGTTGGAGACGCTCTCGGGCGGGCAGCTCCCCCCCCGCCCGCACGAGAAGCTGATCGAGCGCGCTCACGACATCAGCTCGCGGGAAGACCTCCACCCTTTCCGAGCTTTTGGGTCCGGGCAAGGCATTGAAAGCGAGCATCTGAGGAAAACTGCGCGGGGTCCGCAGCGCGGGGAGCTCGACAGCCAACAACGCATCGAGATCGGGCAGTGTCGCACCCTGAGCCGCGAGCATCTTCAACCAGGAGAACAGAGTGAGCCAGCGCACGCTCTCATCGAGAGAGGCCAGCTCAGGGAAACGACCGCTTAAACCATCATAGTCACGGTTGATCTCGGCGATGAGCTCCCGCGTCCAGCTCGCTTCTTTCTGAGCTGGCGCATCGACGCGCTCGGAAGCGGCCGTCATGCGCGTCTGACGCATCGCCATCAGGTCGCCTGCCGGGGCGAGGACGATGTCAATGTCGTCGGGATAAAACCACAGCCGCGTCTGCTGGGACATGATCCCCTGGCTTCGCGGATCCCTTGAGAAACGCTCAACATGCGTCGCGAAACCTGGCAAATCGCCTCGCAGCTCCGCACGGAGATCCGCCAAATTCAGCGGGTCAATTCCCTGACTGAAGGTCTTGAAGCGAATGTCACACAGCAAAGCGACGAGTCCCAAAGTGGTATCGCGCAACCGACCGCCATAGTTGACGACGGAACGTTGTGGGTGCAGTCCCTTGTCGAGGCTCATGTAGGGCTCCGCTAGGCCCCCGCGAAAGACGGCGCGGTAAGCCACCGCAAGGTCTGCCAGCGAAACGGCCTCGCCGAGCAGCGACGGCCGCGGCGTCGCTGCGCTGCCGAAGAGCACGATGCGATCCACATTGAGACGTGCACCCTCCAGACGAAGACCCCGTGCCAGAAAGCGCTTGAGCTGCTCGAGATCCAGCGGGGGTCGATCTCCCCGCGGAGCACCATCCGCCAACTCGACGCGATAGGGAATCACGCCGAGACGAAAACGCTGCCGAGCGAGATCATGCACATAGGGATAGACCGCGACCCGCACGTGCGCCGGCGTGTTGTCTTGCTTCGGGCGCAGGGCGAGGCGCCTCAGCTCCGCCGCAATGACATGACGCAGCACTGGCCATGACGCATCCCAGGCACGGCGCGCGGCGTCTTCGCTCTCTCCTAGCTCAGGCAAAGCGCCGTCGATCGGCAGGAAAGCGCGCAGCGTGCCCTCGCCGTCGCTCTCAACCAAAAAGCGCCGTGCGCGCAACAGCTCCGCCCACGCAGGCTCACCACCGCCTGCCTCGAAGAGCCACCCGATCTCGACCATGGGTCGTACCGGAGCGGCATCAAGGATCTCGAGAGCGTCCTCCAAGACGAAGCCGTAGGGCTCGAGCAGCGGATCGAGCAAGGCACGATCAACTTCGTTGCGCCGGAGCGCGAGCTCACCCTCATCCTGTCGGTGAGCAAGACGCTCAACCACGCGCGCGACGCTGTCACCGCTGTGCGTCAGCGCACGTCCATCGACGAGCTGCGCGTAATCCACCTCGATCCAACCGCCATCCTCGGCGGCCCGGGGCGCGATGAAGAGCGCTGCTACCGCAAAGCAGATCACGCTCACGATAATCCACCTCGAACGTGGGGCTCTTCCGGCCAACTGATGTACCATGATCGACGACTCCCATCGCCTGTTAGATGACCCGACGGCCCGCGG
>CAYSMT010000443.1:0-3136 GCA_964432135.1 uncultured Acidobacteriota bacterium | reverse complement strand
TCGTGGTGGGTCTCGACGAGAACGAGCTTCACCGCCGAGCTCAGGCCGTCATTGGAGCGGAAGGGGCGCTATGCTTTGGCATCTTCGCGGCCGCACGACAGGGAGAGTTGGTCCTCGAGGTCGAGGCGGTGGATACACAGGAGGCGCGGGACGAGCTCACGAATTTCCTTGAAAACCTCCGCACTGTGCTTGGCGATCACTTGATCGATCTCAGCTTTCCCTCTGATGCGGAGATCGAAGGCGGTAAGACCGAACGAAGCGGAGAGGATGTCCTCGTTCGTGTGCTGTGCGCTTTGTTACGCGAGCGCGAAGCAGATCTTGGTGTGGCTGAGTCGTGCACGGGGGGGATGCTTGCGGCCCGTCTCACCGGATTTCCGGGTGTGAGCGATGTCTTCCAGGGTGCCGTCGTCGCTTACGCCAACGCCCAGAAGGAGGTGCTCTTGGGTGTTCCGGAGCAGCGCATCGCGTCCTGCGGCGCCGTCAGTAGCACGGTGGCGCAGGCCATGGCAGCAGGTTGTCGTGATCGCTTAGCTGTCGATCTGGCCCTGGCGACGACGGGCATTGCGGGACCGGGTGGAGGGACTCAAGACAAGCCCGTCGGCCTCGTTTTCATCGCGGTTTGCGACAGAACGCGCTCGCGAGTCTGCCGCCACCTCTTCACCGGTGACCGCCAACAGATCCGCGATAGCGCCGCCACGGCGGCGCTCGATGAGGCGCGCCGCTTTCTCCTCGATCTCCCCGCACTTGGACAGGACACCGGTGCCTGAACGGCTCTTTGTTGCGGTCGGTCTTCCCGAACCGTTGATGGAGCCTATCTCTCGCTGGGAGCAAGAGGCGGAGTTGACTCGTAGCGGCTGGCGGTTGACGCCCGTGCAAGAGCTGCATATGACCTTGAGTTTTTTCGGCGCGACACCCCAAGATCGCGTGAGCGTGTTGCGCCGTCGCCTTGCCCGGCTGTCGCGGGATTGGCCTGGCATGCAGCTCCTCGTGCGCGGCTGGGGGGTCTTTCCGCCCGCAGGTCGTCCGCGGATCCTGTGGCTTGGCGTCGCAGGTGAGCTCGATGCGCTCACGGCCCTGGCTCGAGCGACGGACGAAGCTGCGCAGGGTCTCATTCCAGATCGTTCGTCGCGCGCCTTTCGCCCTCACATTACTCTTGCGCGTCGCCGGTCGCAGGTCTCGGTGCACCTTCCCGGCAGGCCGAACTCCGTATCGCCGCAGATTGGAGCGTTTGTCGTTGATCGCATGCGTTTGTACCGCTCGGTGTTGACGAGTGCGGGAGCACGGCACGAGAAGATCGAAACCTTCCCCTTGACCGGAGAGCCGACATGATCTTCGCCGCGGTCGGGATCGCCATCGCCTATCTATGCGCATCACTTCCCTTTGGGCTGATTCTCGCGCGCGTCATCATGAAGGAAGACCTGCGCCAGCTCGGCTCAGGCAATATCGGCGCGACCAATGCGCTGCGGGCCGGAGGCACGCTTCTTGGTGTGTCGACCTTGCTGCTCGATGCGGGGAAGGGTGCGGTCGGCTACCTGCTCGGTGCCTGGTTGGCTTCGCGGAGCGGGCCTCCTTCTCCAGGGGTGCTGGCCTTGTTGGTGCTGGCTCCCGTCCTGGGTCACTGCTATCCCGTGTGGCTTGCTTTTCGTGGCGGCAAAGGGGTTGCCACGGCACTTGGAACGCTCGCTGTCGTCGACCCGATGCTCCTGGCCGTGGCGCTCGTGACCTTTCTCATCGTGGTTTTTCCAACGCGCTACGTCTCGCTCGGCTCCATGATCGCGGCAGGGGCCGCCGCGGGAGTCAGTTTGTGGCGGCATGGCATCGGAGGCGTATCTTGGGGGATCGCTCTGCTTGCGCTCGTGATCCTTCTGCGACACCGGGAGAACATCGCTCGCCTCATCACCGGAAGCGAGCGGAAGCTGGGCCAGCGCGCGATGCGAGAGGACGAGACGAGGTGATCGATACCCACTGCCACATCCTGCCCGGGCTCGATGATGGGGCGGCCGACGCGAAGGCCGCGCTCGCCATGGCGCGCGTCGCTGTGGAGGACGGCGTGGAGGCGATTATCGCGACACCTCACATGCGTGAAGGGGATTACCTCAACGAGCGCAACGGCATCCTCGCCGCGCTCGAGAGTTTTCGCGATCTTCTGCGTCGGGAGAAGATCCCTCTGCGCGTGGAGGCCGGGTCCGAGGTTCATCTCGGGCCACGCCTCGCCGCGCGGGTCGACGCCGGTAAGCTCTTGTCCTACGGCGACCGGCGGGTCTACCTGTTGCTCGAATGTCCCTACCGAACCCGCCCCGTTCGTCTGGCGGAGACCGTATTCGAGCTCAAGGTGGCGGGAATTACGGCGGTCATTGCCCACCCGGAGCGGACGCGTTTCTTCCAAGAGGACATCGATCGCTTCGAGGAGATCGTTCGTCTTGGCGCGCTCGGACAGATGACCTCCTCGAGCCTGTGCGGGACTTTCGGCAAGCGAATCCGCGCGCTGTCCGAGACGATGGTGCGTCGTGGATTGGTTCACCTGCTCGGGAGCGATGCTCACGACACAGAGTATCGCCCCCCACGATTGGCCGCGGCGCGGGCGCGTTGGGCGGAGCTGGCCGGAGAGGAGGCCGCGGAGCAGGCGAGTCGCACCTTCCCTGAGGCGCTTGTGGCCGGGACGCCGATCGATGTTGATCCGCCGCAGGAAGATGGCCAGCGGGGTTTGCTCGCCCGCTTGTTTCGTCGTTAGAGTTGGTGTGCTCGTGCGGAAGAGCTCCTGCTGCGCCCTGGAGTGCTTGACAATAAGCTTTCGGCTCGGGACACGAGGTGGTGTCAGAGCGCTCGGGGTGGAGCGCACGATGCAGAATGCAGGATAATCTCGCACTCCCGGCAAGGCATGAGGAGAATCGAAATGCTCCAAAAACGACCCTTTTCGATCGTCGCAAGGCTATTGCTTGTCGTGTGCGCCGCCGTCGTGGCCTTGGGTTGCGCGAGTGCGCACCGCCCGGATAGTCGGAAGAAGAAGGGACCGCTGCATCAATATCAGCTCGCGCGGATGTTCTACGAACAGGGAAATACGCCTCGCGCTTTCGAGGCGATCGAGCGCTCGCTCAAGCTTGATGATGGGCTGCCCCAGTCGCATTTCTTTCTCGCC
>CAYSMT010000442.1:0-3171 GCA_964432135.1 uncultured Acidobacteriota bacterium | reverse complement strand
CCTTCTTCTGGATCGGTCTCTCGCTGGGCGGCATGCTCTTCCTGGCAACCCAGGCCGTCTCCAGCGGCGGGTGGCACGTCAGCTTCAAGAGAGTACCAGAGGCGATCGCCGCGACCCTGCCCTACGGGGCGATCTTGATGGTCCTGATCCTCGTCGGTGGCATGAGCCAGCTCTACGAGTGGTCCCACGACGATCTGCTCCTGCGCGACAGCTTGCTCGCCGGCAAGGTGGCTTGGCTGAACGTGCCCTTCTTCTTGACGCGAGCGGTGGCGGTGCTGGCGATCTGGATCGTCTTCATGTGGATCATGAGTTGGATCTCCCGGCGACAGGATCTCCAGCGAGCTGTCGCTGGCAACCAACACTTCGCTGCTATTAGCGCCCTCTTCCTGGCCGTCTTCGCCCTCACCTTCTCGGTCGCCTCGTTCGACTGGATGATGTCGATCGAGGCCCGCTGGTTCAGCACGCTCTTCGCCGGCTACCAGTTCTCCGGCGTCTTCGTCAGCGGTCTCGCGCTGGTGACCATTGTCGTGATTCTGCTGCGCCGCAACGGCATCCTCCGCGGCGTCGTCAACGAGCATCACCTGCAAGACCTGGGGAAGCTGCTCCTGGGCTTCTCTTCGTTCTGGGCCTACCTCTGGTTCAGCCAGTACATGTTGATCTGGTACGGCAACCTGCCGGAGGAGATCATCTGGTACGAGCACCGGCACGCGGGCGCCTGGGCCGTGCTGGCGGCTGTCAACCCGTTGATCAACTGGGTCGCGCCCTTCTTGATTCTCTTGCCCCGGGTGGCCAAGCGGAACGAAGCCCTGCTGCTGAAGGTCGCTGGGCTGCTGCTCGTCGGACACTGGCTGGACTTGTTCATCACTGTCCAGCCGACCTTCCGCCCCGCCGCACCCGTCCTGGGCGTCTGGGAGATCGCGCCGATGCTGGCGGTCGGCTGCCTGTTCTTGCTCGCACTACGCCGATCGCTGGCCACGACGAACATGATTCCCGACGGTGATGCCTACTACGCGGAATCTCTGCACCATCACCAATAAGCCCCGACAAGCTGGGAGACCCGAGGATGAGCAGGCCGGAACTTCTCGACTGGAGCCAGGAACGGATTCGCACGCTGCACTACACCTGGATCGCGTTCTTCGTGACCTTCTACGTCTGGTTCAACATGGCGCCACTGGCCACGACCATGCTGCGGGACATGAACTGGTTGACCCAGGAGCACATCAAGGTCTTGGCGATCTGCAATGTGGCCCTAACGATTCCGGCCCGCATCCTGATCGGTGCCCTGATCGACCGCTACGGGCCACGCATCGTGTTCTCGATTCTGATGATCACCATGGCTATACCTGCGTTCACCTTCGCTTTCGGTAACAGCTTCCTCCAACTGTTGATCTCCCGCCTTGTGCTCGGTTCGATCGGCGCGGGCTTCGTCATCGGCATCCGGATGGTCGCCCAGTGGTTCCCGAAGAACATGGTTGGTCGCGCCGAGGGCTTCTACGCCGGGTGGGGCAACTTCGGCTCCGCCTGGGCAGCGATGACCCTTCCTTGGATCGCGTTGACCTTCTTCGCGGATTGGCTGGGTCTCGGTGGGCGCTCTTTGCTCTATGCGCAGACCTTCAACGGGCTGGTCTCACTGGTCTACGGCATCGCCTACCTGTTCCTGGTCCGCGACCTCCCGGGAGGAAGGACCTTCGAAGGAACGAAGAAGATGGAGCCGATGACCGTCACCTCCTGGGGGGATCTGGTCCAGTACCTACTCTGGTCGTTCCCCCTGGTGGGTGCGATGGCCGTCCTAACCTGGCGGTTGAGCAGCGTGAAGATATCCGGCAAGCTCCTGCTGCACGGACCGCTGCTTTATGGCCTCTATGGCGTACTCGCTCTGCTCTACCTTGCCCACGTCGTCAAGACGCTACAGGTCAATCTGCCGTTGCTCAGAGCCGGTGTGCCCGAGCACGAGAAGTACCACTGGGGCAGCGTCGCCGCTCTGAACAGCACCTACTTCGCGAACTTCGGCGCCGAGCTCGCCGTGGTGTCCATGTTGCCGATGTTCTTCGAGACGGTTTTTCAGAACCTTCACGCCGCAGACGGCCACAAGGTCATGACGGCCACACTGGCCGGCGTCATCGCGGCGTCGTTCACCTTCGTCAACCTCTTCGCTCGTCCACTCGGCGGCCTGCTCTCGGATAAGATGAAGAACCGCAAGCGAACGATGCTGATCTACATGCTCGGCATCGCGCTCGGTTTCCTCGGGATGGCCAGCATCGGAGCCTACGGCCCCGTGGACGAGATGGGGGCCACGACGGTCGTCCCCACCTTCAACGGAATCTGGTGGATGGCCGCCGCGGTGGTGATCACCATCTTCTGTTCGATCTTCGTCCAGGGCGCGGAGGGGGCGACCTTCGCGATCATCCCGATGATCAAGAAAAAGATGACCGGGCAGATCGCCGGCATGGCCGGAGCCTACGGCAACGTGGGCGCCGTCTGCTACCTCGTGCTCTACTCACTCGTGGATGCGAAGACCTTCTTCTATGTGATCGCCGGAGGCGCGCTGCTCAGCCTCCTTTTCTGCGCCTGGGCCCTCGAGGAACCGAAGGACGCCTTCGCGAACGAGATCTGAAATACCGGATCTGCCGGAAGCTCTCCATGATGTGCAGATAGAGCTAGCCTCGAAGACCGGTTCGATGACGATCTTGCACGCCTGCTGAACGACACGATCGCGGATCGTGGGAATGCCCAGCGGGCGTCGACGACCATCAGGCCTCGGTATGTACACTCGCATGACCAGACGCGGGCGATACCTCTTCGCCTTCAAGTCCTCGGCGAGCTCCTCGAGAAAACGCTCGATGCCATGGCGCTCAACATCTTCGATGCTCTGGCCATCGACTCCCGCAACCCCTCGATTCGCCGGACTTCTTTCCAAGCCCGCCACAGAATGTCGGGCCAGACCAGACGGTCATACGAAGCGTAAAACCGACGGTTTCGACTCCTCTTGGCCGCAAGATACAGTCTGCGCTGGAGCTGTTGTGATTTCTCGAAGGGCTGTGATTGGTTCTCTCGAGCATGCGCCGTCACTTACCTCCTCGATGGACACGGTTGAAGCAGGGGCCCTTCCCTCCGGTGAAGTTCTGTTGTCTCCACCATCAGCAGTAGTATGGCCCCCTCCGACTTCTCGCC
>CAYSMT010000441.1:0-3171 GCA_964432135.1 uncultured Acidobacteriota bacterium | reverse complement strand
GCCGTCTCCCTGCCCCACCTGCGCCGGCGACGCGCGACGCGAAGACGACGGCGACGGCCTTCGCTCGCCGAGCTACGGCAGGTCTGGTCGCTCCCCCGGGCACGCGCACTGATGACCCAAGCGGTCACGACGGCCGCGCTGACCTTGATGCTGTGCTTTTTCTTGAAGCGGCGCGGACTCGAGGGCCTGCCCCTTGTCCCGGCAACGGGCCTCGTCTGCGCCTGGCTCATCGCCTCCGCGCCGGCCGCGCTGCTTGCCAACGCCCTCGGCCTGGGTGGTCGCGCCGCGGCCTCCATCATGCTGCTCGGTGCTGAGCCACGACGGCTCATCGCTTGGCGGCTCGGGGCCATCGCAGGCCCGCCCCTGATCATCCTGGCTTTGTTGCCCGGCGTTTTTCATCTTATTTTCTCCGCACCCTCGACGGGCCTTCTGGCGGCCTTCGCGGGCACCGGCAGCCTCCTCGCGGGCGCGGGAGCAGGCGCGCTGATAACGACCAGCTCGCCCTGGCCAGCGCGGCTTGCTGATCCCTCCGACCCGCTGTGGACTCCGGGCGCGGCGCGCTTGCTGATGCCCCTCGCCCAGGGCGTGGCCTTCGGGCCGAGCCTCGCCGCACTCACAACCCCTCCCGGCGAGCTGTCCTGGGTGGGCTGCTCTGCTACCCTGCTTGTGGGGCTGGCGGCTGCGGTCAGTGGCGGGTGGCTGGCCGCAGCCCGCGTAGCCCAGCGCCCAGAGAAGATCTCCGAAGCTCTGCTTGGCTAAGCTCCGAGCAGAGTTCGAGAACACTGAATTGAGGAGCCGGCCGATGTCCTTTCAGGATCGACACCTCTCGCACTCGAAAGGACCTCACAACGCGGCATGGCTGGGACCGCTGCTGATCCTGCTTGCCGCCCCATCGCTCTGGGCGGCGTCTCCTCTGACGCTGACCCACGAGTTGCGCGTCAAGATCAAGCTTCAGCTCACCCTTCAGCAACCCCCGCTCCCAGCCAAGACCGTCGAGGAGACCCTCGTGGGCCGCGCCGGCGAGACCCTGGCCTTCGTCAGGGATGTGGGCGAGAGGCCGGGCGAGCTCGTCGTAGCCCTGACCGTCATCGCCGAGCCCGATCTTGCCGCCGGGATGTGCCACCTGCTCTTCGACTCGGAAGTCCACCAGCAAGGGAAGGCGGCCGTTCAGCTCTCCCGGGATGCGCAGGTCGGCCCTGGTCGGCTCCTGCTCAGCGACATCTGGTCCGAAGACGCGACGAAGCGCCGGCTCATGCTGGCGATCTCGACGAGCTGGGAGGAGATTCCCCAGCTTCAGACGCTGCATCCGGGCGCGGAGCCCGTCGAGCTAATGCTCGAGGTGCTCGCATGGGACGGCAGTAACTACCGCTCCCTGGAGAAAAACCGCATGGGCAGCATCGTCGGCAAGACCATTAACTACGTCTTCAAGAGGCGCCCCGGCCTCGCCGAAGACGCTCCCCCGACCGAGCGATTGCACATCGAGATGCTGCCGGAATCGATTCGCGACGGCGCCGTCATGCTCAAGGTGCGTGTCCGTCGCGAGCACGGTGGCGTCGGAGACGACCGGCCAGCCGCAGAGACCTCCCTGAGCGAACGACTCTTCCCGGGCTTCGCCATCGACGTGCCCCTCGCCGGCCTCGCGGGCCAACCGGGACTGATCTTCCGCGTCACGCCTTACTTCTAATCCGTGTGCGTCGCCGCCCTCCTCGAAGGACGGAACGCCCCGAACACGCGAGGAACCAGGGATCGAGGCTCTCGGCATCACCGCGAGAGTTCCGCCCCCTTGCCGGGGCTCTCGTACAGGTAAGTTTGACGCTCAACGGGGCCCGAGTTAACCTTTTTGCTCTTCGCCTTAACTCTCACCTAACGGATCGCCTTCTATGACCACGGCCCCCATCCCCGCGGAGATCGAGCTTCTACTCGAACAGGTCGCGCGGAAGCGGGACGGGTTTCGTTTTTTCACCCAGGCGCCGCTCGAAACGGTGGCCGTGCTCTTCGAGGCGCCGCCCGCGGTCATCGCGCGGACTCGGGAGTATCTCAAAGACCCCGAGCGACGCGAACAACTCACCGAAGCCCTGCTCCGAGCCCGTCTCGCGACGACTCGCGAGCGGCGGGCCGCGACGCATACGATGCCTTCCGCGCCCCGCGTCCTCGGACCGGAGGAAGTCATCGACGAGCTCGAGGGCTTCCCGGCCGGTAGGAACTTCCTGCTCAAGGCCCCTCCGGAGACCCTCGCCGTTCTCCTGGAGGTTCCTCCCACGATCATCTTCAAGGCGCGCGCGCTGCTCGAACGAGGGGGTCACTGACGCGCGCCCCAGGTGGCGCCGGGCGGACGCGAGCCCCGGTGCCGGAGGCAGCTTCATGGATGTTGGAATCGTTGGCTACGGTGCGTACGTGCCGCGCCACCGGATCAAGGTCGAGGACATCGCCAAGGTCTGGGGCGCCGACGCGCCCACCTACAAGAAAGGCTTGATGCTCCGGGAGAAGTCTGTTCCCTCGCCGGATCAGGACGTCATCACCATGTCGGTCGAGGCCGCCCGACATGCCCTCACTCGTGCAGGAATCGACGCCGAAAAGATCGGCGCGATCTACATCGGCTCGGAATCGCACCCCTACGCGGTCAAGCCGAGCGGAACGATCGTCGCCGACGCGATCGGCGCGACACCGAACATCCACTGCGCGGACATGGAGTTTGCGTGCAAGGCGGGCAGTGAGGGCATGTTCGTCGCCATGGCGCTGGTCAAGGCCGGCGAGATGGACTACGCCCTCGGCATCGGTGCCGACACCTCTCAGGGCGCCCCCGGCGATGCGCTCGAGTACTCCGCGGCCGCCGGCGCGGCCGCCTTCATCATGGGGCGTGAGGATCTCCTCGCGGTGTGTGAGTTCACCCATGCTCACATGACGGACACGCCGGACTTCTGGCGGCGCGAGTACCAACATTATCCCCGCCACGCTGGACGCTTCACGGGCGAGCCGGCCTACTTCGACCACGTTCTTTCCTGTGCTCACGGCCTGCTCGAGAAAAGTGGGACCAAGCCGGCGGACTTCCAGTGGGCCGTCTTCCACCAACCCAACGGCAAGTTCCCGATGCGTGCCGGGAAAAAGCTGGGCTTCACGAAAGAGCAGATGGAGCAGGGGTGGCTCAGCCCCACGCTGGGCAACACCTACTCC
>CAYSMT010000440.1:0-3174 GCA_964432135.1 uncultured Acidobacteriota bacterium | reverse complement strand
GAAAAGTAGGCGCGTTGGCCGAGGCTTGGCACGGCGCGGGCTCGTGTGTGCTTGGCCAAGTAGGATTCGATGGCAGCTACGATGACGCTAGCGTGGGGGTCCGCGTTGGGATAGGTGAAGACGACGGGCAGGCCGATCTCATCAAGAGCATCGAAAAGAGCCGAGGTCAGGACGGGTGTGCTGTGCTCGTCGAGAGTCTCGGGATGAAGAGTCACGAGCAGTGGTGGCGGGTGGAGCGGCATGCCTATCCGCTCCGCCAAAGTGTCTTCGTCGAGGATATCTAGCTGGGTCATGTTGTCGAGACTCGGGGCGCCTGAAACCGTGATGCGCCACGCTTCTTCTCCGAGCTGGCGCAAGCGGGCGGCATGCTTCTCGTTGGAAGCAAAGTGCAGATGGCTGAACTTGCTCACGGCGTGGCGAATGGCATCGTCGATGACGCCCTCGCTGAGCTCGCCGCCATGGATGTGGGCCAGCGGGAGCGCAAAGGGTAGAGCTGCCGAGGCGGCGGAGAGGATCTCGAAGCGGTCACCGAGTAGCAGCAAGAGCTGCACTGGCGAGCTCGCGAACAGCCGCGCAAAGGCTTGCGTGCCCCGGCCGATCGCGCGGGCGATGCTCTCCGGGCTGTCATCCTCCTCGAGCATCGGGACTCGATGCGCGACCTGCAGGCCTTCCGCCTCAATCTCGTCGATTGTCAAGCCAAGATCTTGGCGCAGATGCATTCCGCTCGCGATGATACGTAGCTCAAGTACAGGATCGGCTTCAATGGCGCGCATCACGGGCCTCAAGAGCCCAAAATCGGCCCGCGAGGTTGTCAGGACGCCGATCCGTCTTGGGGTCGGGATCGCACGCTCTTGCGCGGCTTGGCCAGGCGTCTTCGCCGCGCTCACGAGAGCATCTTCCAACGCAGCATCGCGCCAGCCTCGAGGCGGATGCTGAGCTGTCTTCCCAGGACTCTATCCCGCTCGGCGGGAGAAATGCCAAGGCCTGGTCGTAGCGCGATGAGGTCGTCCGCCCCCAGCACCGTGCCAGGAGCGAGATCCCGCGCGGCCACCAGACTCTTGCGCACGACAGCCGCGATGGCTTCTTCACCGGGGGCGGGTTCCTTACGCCCGTGACCGAGGGCCGATGCGACCCGGCGCACGCCGGCCACAAGTGTGGCGAGCTCGTCGGGATCGAGCGAGGCCTGCTGGTCCGGGCCGGGTAGTGTGCGGTCGACGGTAAAGTGTTTCTCAATCACGTTGGCACCAAGCGCCACCGCAGCGAGAGCCACTTCAATTCCAGGCGTATGGTCGGAGTAGCCTACGGGGATGTCGAAGCTGCGTCGTAGTGTCTCCATGGCCCGCAGATTGGCTTGGGCTGGGTCCGCAGGGTACTGGCTCAAGCAGTGCAGCAGGACGAGTGGCGGATCTCCCGCGTCGCCGATCACATCGACAGCCTGGCGTACCTCGTCGAGGGTGGCCATGCCCGTTGACAGAAGCATCGTTCGGCCCTTGCGGGCGATGTGCGCAAGCAGTGGGAGATTCGTCAGCTCTCCGGACGGGATTTTGAAGGCGGGGAGGTCGAGGGTTTCGAGTGCGTCGCTTGTCAGCTCGTCGAAGGGGCTCGAGAGAAAGAGCAGACCCCGCGCGCGGCAGCGCGCGATGAGTTCCTCGTGCCAGGCGATGGGAAGCTCGAGGCGGCGCAGCATGGCGCGTTGATTCTCATGTGCTCCCGTCGAGAGCTTCTGGTAGGCAGCTTTCTCCGCTGCGGGGGCCGCGAGCCGCTCCGCCTTGAAGGTCTGAAACTTCACCGCGTCGGCGCCCGCCTTCGCGGCGGCATCGACGAGTTCAAAGGCCAGCTCGCGATGGCCGTTGTGGTTGACGCCCGCTTCAGCGATGACAAAACAGGGTTGGTCCGGCCCAATGCGCCCGTCGCCGAGCTCGATCGTGCGGCTCATCGGAGCGTCCCCTGTTTGAGCTCGATCGCCTTTCCCGGCTTCTGAGGTATCGCCGCGTTGATGGCCACCAGTTCCGGGTGCTCGCGGCATAGAGCGACAATCTCGGCGAGCGGGAAAACCCGCCCCGGGCGTTGAAGCCGAGCGAAGATCTTCTCGGCCAGGGTGAAGTCTTCTGGTGTGTCGACTGTCAGGCGCAGCTCCGGCCAGCGCAGTGCGGGATCAGTGATCTCGAGCACACCGCATCGAAAGCAGCCTGTCTCAGTGAAATAACCTCCCCAGACCTCCGTGTCGCGGGTTCCCGTGATTTCGAGCGCGCGGCCCACGGCTTTGCGCGCGAGCGCATAGGAGAACGTTCCCCAGGGAAGGCCGTCGATGCGAGTGAAGTCGTTGTCTTGTCGGCAGTGGAAGTCGAGTAGAGCGTCGATGGCCTCGGCGTCGGTGAAGGGGTTGTCTCCGGTGCAACTGATGATTGTGTCCGCGTCGAAGTGCCAGGCGGCGTCGTGAATGCGCTGGAGTACGTCGTCAGGATCTCCCCGATACGCCTCGATGCCCTCTTCTCGGGCGAGATCGACAAGGGGGTCGTCCTGAGGAAGAGGAGATGTGATGAGGACGATCTTCTCCGGGAGCCGCGCGCACTTGAGGCGGTCGATCATGTGACGGATCATCGCGCGCCCGCCGATGGGGCGAAGTGCCTTGCGTGGAAGACGTGTCGACTTGAGCCTCGCCGTGATGAGAATCGCGCTTTTCATCGCCTATCTTTCGTCAATGGGGAAAAGGTCACCAGGGTCCAACGGGGCGGAAATAGGGGCCTTTGTCGTGTGCCAAGCACGAGGATAACTTAGTGAGCCCCGTTCCAGGAGGCCCGTAAAGCTTCGCCATTTGACGTTTGTGTTCTCGGGAAGCAGATTGCCTTCACGGGGCCCGCTGGAGGGACCGCCAGCCGCTTGCGGGCAAAACCCCTGGAAGAGATTCGCCGGATCCGGCCACCGGCCGGCAGCGGGGCGCGAGCGTGAACAAGGCCAACATCCTCTACTGTGCATCCGGCTTCGCCGGACGGCTGGGTTTGAGACGGCTCCTGAGCGAGGGCGCTGTTCTCTCGACGCGGATCCTCGCTGTCACGACCTCCGGCGACGATGATCGGGACTATCGTGATCAGCTCGCGCGTGCCGACGTCAGCACGATCGTAGCCTCGCTCGACTCCTCACAGCTCCTTGCGCAGGTCGAGGCTTTCAAGCCTG
>CAYSMT010000439.1:0-3194 GCA_964432135.1 uncultured Acidobacteriota bacterium | reverse complement strand
TCGACGACCCGAGCGCCCTCCGCCGCGGCGATGCGGGCCAGGGAGGCCGCAGGTTCCACGACTCCCGAGGTACCGATGACCAAAAAGACGTCGGCGGTGCGGGCTGCGCGCTCGCCAGCGAAGAGGGGTTCGCTAGGAAGTGATTCGCCGAACCACACGACGCCCGGTCGCAGGGGAGCACCGCATCGATGCCGGGGAGGAAGCGGTTGCATCATCGGGGCGCGGCGATCGATCACGCTCTTTCCGCCGCAGCTTCCCGCGCAGCGCACGCGCCAGATGTTGCCGTGCAGCTCGTGGACTCGTTCGCTGCCGGCGAGCTGGTGCAGCCCATCGACGTTCTGGGTGATCAGCTCAAAGGAAGGGACGAGGCGTTCAAGTTGCGCGAGCGCGCGGTGCCCGGGGTTGGGCTCACACTCGGCCAGCAGGCAGCGCCGCCAGTCATAGAACTCCCACACGACGGCCGGATCCTGGGCAAACGCCTGGGGCGTGGCGAGCTCCTCCGGCCGCCGGCCGCGCCACAGGCCCCCGGCGCCCCGGAAGGTCGGCACGCCGGACTCGGCGGAGATGCCAGCGCCGGTCATCACGGCCACTCGTTGGGCGTTGCTGAGCGCTTTGGCTACGAGGCTAGGTTGGCACATCCGCTCTCCCTGTGGATATGGGGCGCACGGGAATGGAGGCATGATGGCACTGTGAAGCGAAGATTGTTAGGCCCGTCGTGAAGCGTTCGTTCGTGCCTTCGCTTTCGCCGCTCGGGTCAGCGTTTTCCCGAGGGCAGGCTTGCTGTTGATGCAAAGATGCGCTCTCTCAGGGCATGCGCTTCGAGGACGTCGCCGAGATAGAGCTCGCCCGTGTAGCGCGGCAGGAGGAAGCGTTCACCATGAATTCTTGCCGGGAGCGCCAGTAGGGCCAGAGGGGAGAGCGTCGATGGTGCCGCTATTCGCGCGAGGCGACAGGTTTGCCCTATGCTGTCGGGGGGGATGCGTGCACCAAAGGGAGGCGGGTCGGGAACGGCCCGGCGAGCGGGCCACTCGTCGAGGAGCTTGGCGGCGATGCGGGCGAGCGTCAGTGGCCGTGCGGTGTAGAAGGCCGGGATCGCCGCGGCGCCCTTGATCCAGAAGGGCAGATAGATCAGGGCACCGTCGCCGGGCGGCTTCTCCATCACCTCCGCCACTCTGAGCTCATCGAGGGTGGCGGCGTCGCATCGCCAGGCGCTGCGGCAGGGGCGGCAGAACGCGACGAGGTCCGTCGCGCGGCCCACGAGGTCTCCCGAGCAGCTCGGGCACGCGAGGGGGAGGAAAAGCACGCTACTCATGGCGAACTCCGTTTGAGGTAGCGGATCAGCGCTTTGGTCCCACCCCATCCACCTACGACGAGGAAGGCGGCGACAATGAGCAGACGAATGCGGAAGCCGCTCGCATCATCTGATTGAAGCAAGGGGGGGGGGAGGAGCGCGATCCGTGCCAGGCTCGCCGCGAGGAAGCTTGTTGCCAAGGCGACGGCCGTCACGAGCCGGCGGTCGTGAAGGCCGGGGCTTCCGTCGCGGGGGAGGCGAAGGGACACGACTTTGCCGGTGGCTGCGTCGATGACGGCACGTCCGCGCATCGTCCCGAGCTGGAAGCGCATGAGGAGCACGGGGTAGAAGAGCAGGACGGTGTCTCGGGCGATGACCGCGAGGTCGACCTCCGCGCCGGGCAGGAGACCAGCCGTGAGGCCCTCGGCCTGGGCTTCAAGCAGCCCCTCGGCCTCTTCCTCGGCCTGGTCACGTCGGAGTAGCGGATCGAGGACGGTTCCCTCCTTGCGTAGCGCGGGATGGAAGACGACGACCTTACCGAGGCGGTCGAGCTCCTTCTTAATGCCGAGCTCTCCCGGGATCTGACGCCGCTGGTCGAGATGGGGTAGGCCGTACTCCTGCAGTGGACAGCCTGAGACGATCGTGAGGACGCTGCGCTGCACCTCCTTGCGCACCTCTTCCTCGCCGTCGTCACGTTCTGTCCAGTCGAAGTAGCTTTGCCCGTTTTCGAGCTGCACCTTTTCCAGGACGCGTTCGACGCGTCGCTGACGACCGCGGACGGCCGCTGTCAGCAGCGAGCGTACACGCCAATAGGGCACGAAGAGGCGCTCACACTCGTGCAGGTGGAAGCGGGCGGTGGCGTTCGTCTCGCGTAGTCTGGCCTCGAGCGCGCTGGCCGCGAAGGCCTCATCGATGGCGGGCAACAGGGCGAGGCGGTTGCGCCCCTCCGGATCCTCGATGATGCCGAGCACTCCGCAGGACCGGCAGCGGGCGAGATGGCCTGGTCCACCCTCGGGATCGGGTGCGCCTCCACAGCGCGGGCAAGAGAGGGCCTCAAGCTTCAGGTGGGTCGCTGGCGAGCTCAGCATTGGGCCGTCCGTATCCAGAACCAAGCTCCCGCGCCGAGCAGAGCGAAGAGGGAGAAAGGGAAGGGGAGGAGAATCCCGCACGCGAGGCCCATGACGCTCGCCAGCGTCCGGACCTGATCCATGGCTCCGCTTCGCGAGATCACCTCGTGGGGGTGGAGTTCCTCCGGGAGCATGACCTGTCCATCGACCGCATCGCACCAGCAGGCTGACTCTTCCGAGGCGCTTTCGAGGGTGAGATGGAAGAAGGGATACATCACAACGGTCGTGCCCGGCGCGACCTCCTCCCGGAGAGCCACGCGTGCGCCGGGACGACCCCCTTCCCTCGCGCCTTTGGGTTGCTCGCGAACCAAGTCCGCTCCGGAGGCTCGCCACGAGCGAGCGAGGAGCGGGGGGAGGTCGGCCAGCGGGCGGAAGGGAGCGCGGCTCGGACCGTCGGCCGCAAAGGGGTAGTACACGAGCTCGGCTGGGCCGATGTGCCATCGGGTGTCTTCGCGCCGGCCGAGGGCGCGACGGATCCGCGCGCGGGCCTGCGCTCCGTCGAGGCGCCGGCGGGCCTCGAGAGGTGCTTCACCGACTCCTCGACTCGCCAGGAGCGCCCCACAGAACTCGCAGCGAGATAGGGGGTCGGGTTGTTCTCTTTCGTCGATGCCGCCGCAGCGGGGGCATTTGATCTGGCTCATCTAGCCTCTCCTGAAAGGGAAGCTCGTGTCTGGCGGCTGCCTTCGTCAAGGATTTCGCCGGGGGCGAGCCCGGCGGCTTCCTGCGAGAGTCGGCTTCGCGTCTGAAATGGGTTGTCTCCGCGTCTAAAGTAGGTA
>CAYSMT010000438.1:0-3197 GCA_964432135.1 uncultured Acidobacteriota bacterium | reverse complement strand
ATCCGTGAAGGTGGCCGCACCGTCGGCGCCGGCACGATCACCGAGATTATCGAGTAAGGCTTGAGGCTGCCTGCGCCGCTTCTTGTGGGCCGATGCGGGCGGTGATGGGTGTTTAGGGCAGTAGCTCAATTGGTAGAGCAACGGTCTCCAAAACCGTAGGCTGGGGGTTCAAGTCCCTCCTGCCCTGCCATTATGCGAGAGCCCGTACCAGTGGCCTCATGGGCGAGGGTGCTGGAGCGGGGCCGGGAGGCGTTCATGGCAGGAATTGGCAAGACGCGGGAGTTCCTCGAGAACGTCAACAAGGAGCTCAAGCGTACGTCGTGGCCCTCCCAGCAGGAGGTCTACGGGACAACCATCGTGGTGATCGTGGCCGTGATCATCGTGTCGGTTTACTTGGGAATCGTCGACGTGCTGCTGGCGTCGATTCAGAAGCTTTTCCTCTTCCGCTAGCCCCTAGCTTGACGGGTACGCGAGCGCATTGCGAGGCGAGGATGACGGAGAACGAGAAGATGGACCCGCAGTCCCCCGGAAGCTCCGGTGAGGTGACGCCGGCCGCCGCGTCTTCCGCCCCGTCTCCTGAGGCGGAGCTGCTTGGCGGAGGGCAAGATCTTGCCGCGTCTGCTCCCGAGGCTTCGGGTGAAGTCGCCGAGACGGGTGCGAGCAAGGAGGTCGCCGAAGGAACGCCCGGAGAGGAGGGCGCGGCCAAAGAAGAGGGCGCCGCGCCGGCCAACGAGCGGATGCAGTGGTACATCATCCACAGCTACAGCGGCTTCGAAAACAAGGTCAAGGAGTCGCTTCGCCAGCGCGCGGATGCCTACGGCATGGGTGACAAGATCGGCGAGATCCTCGTGCCGACGGAAGATGTCGTCGAAGTGCGCGACGGCAAAAAGCGCAATGTGAAGAAGAAGTTCTTCCCAGGCTATGTTTTGGTGCAGATGGAGATGTCGGACGAAGCCTGGCATGCGGTGCGGAGCACGCCAAAGGTCACGGGCTTTGTCGGTGGCGGCCAGCGGCCTCTTCCGATGAGCCAGGAAGAGGTCGACCGCATCCTCTCCCAGGTGCATGTGACCAAGGACAAGCCCAAGCCGAAGATCGATTACAAGGTCGGCGAGACGGTCAGGATCACAGACGGTCCTTTCAGCAACTTCACGGGTGTCGTGGAGGAGACGAACGAGGATCGTTCGACTTTGAAGGTGATGGTTTCCATCTTCGGGCGTGCCACGCCGGTAGAGCTTGAGTTCCACCAGGTGAAGCGGCCCGACTGAACGATTCCGGAGGGGCCGGCGCATGCGGCTCCTGCCACGCGCGAAGCAGCTTTCGCGACATGGGTGAGGTTAAACAATGGCTAAGAAGGTGATGGCGCTCGTCAAGCTGCACTGCCAGGCGGGCCAAGCGACGCCCGCGCCGCCGGTGGGTCCGGCTCTCGGTCAGCACGGCGTCAACATCATGGAGTTCTGCAAGGCGTTCAACGCCAAGACGCAGGATGATCGGGGGATGATCATCCCCGCGGTGGTTACGATCTATACGGATCGTTCGTTCACCTTCATCACGAAGACTCCCCCCGCGTCGGTTCTGCTGCTCAAAGCGGCTGGCATCGACAAGGGGTCCGGGGAGCCCAACCGGAACAAGGTGGGGAAGGTCACGCGTTCTCAGTGCGAGGACATCGCCAAGACAAAGTGGCCCGACCTCACGGCGGCCGATATGGATGCTGCTGTCCGGACCATCTCGGGTAGCGCGCGAAGCATGGGCATCGAGGTGATTGACTAAGGTGGCAGCGGCAGGAGGTTCTATTCATGGCACGGCGCGGCAAAAAATATAGAGCCGTTCTCGAGAAGCTTGATCGAGAGCAATATGGCCTTGATGACGCCCTGAAGAAGGTCGGGGAAGTCGCCTGGGCCGGTTTCGACGAGACGGTTGAGATCGCGATTCTCCTCGGTGTTGATCCACGTCACGCCGATCAGATGGTTCGCGGGACGGTGACGCTTCCTCACGGGACGGGCAAGACCAAGCGCGTGCTCGCCATCGCCGGTGGCGAGGGTCTCAAGCAGGCCGAGGAGGCCGGTGCGGACATCGTGATGAGTGGCCCGGAGGCCGTCGAAAAGATCCAAGGAGGTTTCCTTGACTTCGAGGCTGTCGTCGCGACGCCTGAAGTGATGCGGGACATCGGCCGACTGGGCAAGGTGCTTGGTCCGCGAGGCTTGATGCCGAACCCGAAGACCGGAACGGTGACGATGGAGATCGCTAAGGCGGTCACTGATATCAAGGGTGGCCGGGTCGAGTTTCGTGTCAACAAGACCTCGATCATTCACGGTGTCATCGGACGCCGCTCCTTCTCACCCGAGCAGCTTTTGGACAACTTCAAGGCCTTCTTCGGTGCGATTCAGCGTGCGAAGCCCGCGGCGGCGAAGGGGCGCTACATCCGGAGCGTGCACCTCGGTACCTCGATGAGCCCGAGCATCCAGCTCGATACCGCCGACCTCGAGAGAATCGGCAAGGCCGACCAGGCCTGAGCCTGGCGCGGAGGAATTGAGCATGGCAACCCGAAGCGAGAAAGAGGCCCAGGTCGAGGAGATCCGTGGTGTGCTCGACGAGGCCAATAGTCTTTTCCTCGTCGATCTGACGGGGCTTTCTTCGAACGAAATCAACACCCTTCGCGCGAATCTCCGTGAGAAGGGTGCCAAGATGCGCGTAGTCAAGAACCGCTTGGCCAAGCGCGCCGCAGCAGGTACTCCTGCGGAGAAGCTTACGGAGTGCTTCCTTGGTCCGACGGCCGTGGTGTATCACGCGAGTGAGCCCATCTCGACGGCCAAGAGTCTGGTGGCTTTCGCCAAGGATCACCCTGCACTGGAGTTCAAGGCGGGCTTGATTGACCGGGCTGAGGCCGTTGACGCCGCAGGCATCAAGTTTGTCTCGAGCTTGCCGGGTCTCGATGAGACCCGCTCGATGCTGCTCTCGCTGATCAACGGTCCGGCGACCAAGCTGGTCCGCCTGCTCGGTACGCCCGGGACGCAGATCGTCACGGTGCTCGACAAGCACAGCGAGAGCGGAGGCGAATAAAGAATCGGCCTGGAGGGGGGTCGTCTTCGGCGGCGCCTCGAAGGTCAATGGCAATGAGGAACGACCTTTCTAAGTACGTGATTTCCGGATTTATCCCAGTGTTGCAGGCCGGACAATTGGCAGGCCTGACCCTGTAAGGA
>CAYSMT010000437.1:0-3206 GCA_964432135.1 uncultured Acidobacteriota bacterium | reverse complement strand
GCATGGATATCGGCACGTCGCGGCCATCCGCAGCAAGCTTGCTGCGGATGGCTAGAAGCTCGTCTCGCGTGCATTGAGTTCCACTTTTTTTTAAAGATATCCCGCTCCAAAACCAGCTCACCAACCTTCGCTTGCAGGTCCTTGATCTTTGCTTCGTACTCCTCTTCTACATCTCGAGGATTGGTCCGAAGACCATTCTCACCGGAAGAAAGAAACTGCTGCGTCCAGGACTCCAGTTCAGACTGCTTGATCCCGTACTTGCGACACGCATCCACTCCAGATGTTTGATTCCGAAGCACTTCCAGCACCACAGCGGCCTTTCTCTTCGCTGTCCATCTCTGAATTTCAGGCTCTGACTTTGACATCTACCGTTCCTCCTTTTCGGGCTGCTGCTTTCACACTAACAGCTGTCCAGTTCGGGAGGGGGACGGTATACACCTCCGCTAGCAGGGGGATCGAGAGCTGGACGGCAACGCTGCGCTGATTGGCAGGGGGATGACTCTCCTTCGACTTCGTGCGACTCTTCTTCATGGCGGCTTCCTTTCTTTTCCTTGCACGGAATTCCTTCATCCAATCATGGACGAAGATTGAAAGGAACCGCCGCTATTCGCGGCCTAAATCACCAAGCGACGGGACATTGCCCGGGGTCGAAACCACGACGCCACCTGAGGGAGTCTGAGCCGGCTCTTCCCCCGGACCCCCGGCATCGTGCGCCGCTTCCTCTGCCACGACTGCGGTCGGACCTTCTCCTTTTCCACCTTCTTCGACGGCTATCGCCGGCGTCACGCGGTCGTACCCGCGGCGGCGTTCCTCGGCAGCTATGAAGGGCAGGCGGGACGCCAGATCTCCCGCACCACCGGGGTCAGCTCAAGATCGTGCAGAAGCTCCTGCGCCGCATAGCCCGTCAGTGCGCTCTTTCACCAGGAGCAGCTCAAAGATCGCCTTGCCGAGAAGGTGATTGTCGACGGGCTGCGCAGCTTTGCGGGGAGCGACTGGAGCAAGGTATCCCTCTGCCACCAAACGGCTCTTCATCAAAAAAAGAGCCTCCGCACTCAGGCGAAGGCTCTTCAATAAATCCCCGGCGATGACCTACTCTTCCACGCAGTCGCCCACGCAGTACCATCGGCGCAGAAGGGCTTAACTACCGTGTTCGGGATGGGAACGGGTGTGGCCCCTTCGCTATTGTCACCGGGAAACTCCTCTGGATCCGGCGGGATCCAATCATCTTTTCAGCACTCAAGTTTCAGGCCTTCAGCACTGATCTATATTTTTCAGCACCGCGCTCTCGCTATGCGTAACCACCGCCATAAGCACGCGAGCACGAAGCCCTGCAATCTGGTGTCCTTTTAGAGCGTCAATCTTACACCCATCGCAAACTTCCAACCACCATAATCCAACTTACCGCCCGTAATGATGTACTCGCCCGGCTGCGGCTGAAGCTCGCCATCAAACCCGCGAAGCACAAGTCCACCCACGGTCACGTAAGCCGGCGCACCACCTCTCGGGGAAGGAACGTCGCTTTCCTCGAACAACCCAGGAGTGACGCCATCGCCGAACTGCTCCCGATCATCGACGCGAATGCTGATCTCCTCTGCGGCCCAGGTGAAGCCGACATCTACAAAAAAAGCGGTCTTGGGTCGCCATTGCCATTCCATGCCTCCCCGCAGCTCGAGAAAGATCGTATCCGGCGTCTCGATCTCGGGACGCTTGAGATTGTGCCCGAAATTTGAGTAATGATCGTTCCAGGCGACTTGTTGCCCAGAGCCGTCAAGGACCGCTGTATGGCTCGTACGAAAAATACATGCGGGATCGCCACCGAGTGCGTGCAGCTCGCTCAAGTCAGGCGTCGTTCCCACGGCGTAATCGCCTGTCGAGTAGCCGGTCCAGTCCAGCGCGCGCCGCTCCCAGGTGGCGCCCTTACGCACGTAAGCAACACAACTCGCATCGAGCTGATCACTGAGAGCAATCCAGCTCGCAGAGGGCTGGAACTCGACAAAATAATAGCCTAAACCACCGCCCAAATAAGGGTTGAAACGCTTGGTGGGCCGAAAGCGAAAGATCGCGTCGACCGAAACCGGAACAATGGTCAAAGTCCCACCAGGAATCTTGTCACCAAGCCAAAGCTCGTGACTTCTGTCAAAGCGAAAAGCCTCCGGGTCACCAAAACGCCGAAAGGTCTGCTGACCGAACATGACGTAGTCGCCATCGAGCCTATCGATCGACGCGGCGATCTCGATACCCTTGATGTCCGCCTTGTAGTAGCCAATACCGACATCGACGATCAACTCGGTGTTTTTCCAAGCCTTGAAACCATATCCGACGCGGAAATCGACACGAGGATCAGCATCGACCCGGCCCTCGTCGAGAATGAGGGCTGTCGGACGTGGGTCATTAACCCGAAGCACGCCGCCGTCGCCCGTACGCACGAACATCTGGTTACCCGCACCGCTGGGAATCGAATCCCCGGCGTCCGTCCCGCCGAGCTGAAGCTCAAAACGCCAGTGTCCTGTCGTCTCTTCAGCGAATGTGACGGCTCCAAAGCCGAGTAGCACCAACACACACACACCGGCCAGCCCCAGCCTTGCTCCTGCGGATAGGATCTCTCTCATTTCGTACCCCTTGCCCATCTTTCCCCTCATCCCTCACACTCTCCGCACTCCGCTTTGCAGCAGATCGCGTGGAGAACTTCGTTTCGACACGCGGAATCGCTAACGGTCAAAGCTCGCCGGCATCCTACCACCAGCTCAGCTCGTGCGGCAGCCAATTTTCGCTCGCAAGCAAGGCACAGCAACGGCAACATCCGCAATCTACCGATGGCAGGCGTCGCCTTCATTGACTGTAATGGGAACGATGCGGCACCCGCACCGCACCACCGCCGGACTCCATGTGGCAGGCCGCCCCAAACGAGCGGTCCGGCCTGCGCCACTCCAACAATCCAGTTCCGGGCACTGATACGCCCGGCCTCCAGGAGGCTTCTGTCTCCCGTCGTGTTGCCCGTCTCAGGGAAAGAAAGGGAGGATTCGAGTGAATCGCTTCATCTATTGGTACCAGAGTCTGTCTCGATGCTAAGGCCGGGAGACGACGCGCACTGGCGTCGCCTCCCGATATTGGGTCTGCACTAGCCCTCTGTGTAACATGAAAATAAAAAGTAAGGTCAAGCCTCACGACCGATTAGTACCGGTAAGCTGAACGGGTTGCCCCGCTTA
>CAYSMT010000436.1:0-3223 GCA_964432135.1 uncultured Acidobacteriota bacterium | reverse complement strand
CACGCGCGCGTCGGCGTAAGACCGTGGGGCGTGGCCGGGGAAGTCGACGGGGGTACTTCCTCGCAACGCTGGGGCTGGTTGTCGCGTTAGGCTTATGGTTCGCGTTGGCTTTCGTGAGCGCAGGGCGTGCCGCCGTCGCCTCTCTTGGGCGGGAGGCCCTCCAAGAAGCGGTCGAGGTGCTGGCCGCGCCGCGGCTACTGAGACCCGGTGAAACTCTCGATCCCAACGCCATCGAGCGAGAGCTTGCCGCATTGGGCTACCGTCGTGTGCTGCGCCGTCCACGCGTTCCAGGTGAGTATCGCCGAGAGAAGGGGCAGTTTGAACTCTACTCTCGCGCTTGGATAGGGCCCCAGGGTCCGCGGCCCGCCTCCTACTTAAGCTTCGTCATACATGGCGGTCGTTTGCGTACCCTCATCGATGGCGAAGGGCGGTCTTTGCGCGTGGCTACGCTCGAGGCGCTGCGTCTTGGTGCCTATCGTGGTGCGTTGCTCGTCGAGCGGGAAAGGCTTCCTCTCGAGGCATTTCCTCCGCGGATGATCGAGGCCGTCCTCGCTGCCGAGGATGCGCGTTTCCTTCAGCATCGGGGGATCGATCCGAGGGGTATCGTCCGTGCTGCCTGGTTCGATTTGGTGCATCGAGAGCTGGGCCAGGGTGGAAGCACGATCACGCAGCAGGTCGTCAAGAATCGCATCGTGGGCAGCCAGCGCACGCTTTTCCGCAAGGCGCGTGAGGCGTTGTTGAGCCTTTACGTCGAGCGACATGTGAGCAAGAAGCGCCTGCTCGCCATTTACCTCAACGAGGTCTATCTCGGGCAGCGCGGACCTGTCTCGGTGATCGGCCTGCCCGCTGCCGCGCGGCACTACTTCGCCAAAAGCCTGGCCGATCTAAGGCTCGGCGAGCAAGCTCTGCTCGCTGGGATGATCGCCTCTCCGGGACGCTTCGATCCCACCCGGCATCTTGAAGCCGCCTTGGCGCGGCGGGCCTGGGTCTTGGGACGCATGGAAGGGCTCGGTTTCATTGACCCGGTGGAGCGAGAAGCGGAAGCAGCGCGGCCCCTGGAGCTGAGCAAGCCCACGAAAGGGCTTGACCCGGCTGGTGACGTGCTCGATGCGGTCGCTCGCGAGCTTGGGGATAGGGGTTTTGATCCCGAGCCGGGTCCGGTGCCGGCTCGGGTCTTCACCAGCATCGATCCTGAGCTGCAGTCGGTGGCCCGCCGCGCTCTCGAAAAGACCCTCGTCGATCTCGAGCGGGCACGTCCGTCTCGCCGGCCCCTTGAGGGGGCCGTCGTCATTCTCCGGCCCTCTACAGGAGAGATCATCGCGCTGGTCGGCGGTAGACGGGGGGCGCGGGGGTTGTTTCATCGCGCTCTTGATGCCCGCCGGCAGCCGGGTTCGGCTTTCAAGCCTTTCGTTGCCTTGACAGCCTTCGAGGAGCGTGGCCTCGCGCCTTCCTCGCGGCTAGAAGATGCGCCGCTCGAACTTGCCCGCAGCTCCGGTCGTTGGCGTCCGCGCAATCATGACGGCCGCTTCCGTGGAGATGTCACGCTACGCGAAGCTCTCGAGCAGAGCTTGAACGTGCCCATCGTGCGCTTGGGCATCGACGTTGGCCCCGCCCGGATCGCCGCGATGGCCCGCAAGCTCGGTTTCGCTGGCGTGCTCCCCGCGACGCCTTCCCTCGCACTCGGTACTGCGGAGGTGACCCCCGTTCAGCTCGCCGCGGCCTATGCCAGCCTCGTCAACTCCGGCTGGTTCCAGGCCCCCTCACTGGTGCGCGCGTTGCACTTTGGCGGCGATGGCGGAGAGGAGCGGCTCGCTTCTCGCGCTCCGGCGCGGCAGGTCGTTTCTCCGGCGTCCGCTTGGTTAGTCCTCGAGGCGCTGCGTGGTGTCACCGAGCGGGGAACCGGGCGAGCCTTGGCATCGGAGCTTGGATCCCTGCGCGTTGCCGCCAAGACCGGTACCAGCCAGGATGGACGAGACGCCTGGTTTGCCCTCGCCACCGGGAGCGCGGTCATCGTTGTCTGGGTCGGTCGGGACGATGCGGCCCCCGCGGGGCTCTACGGGGCTCATGCTGCGCTCCCCGTCGTGCGCGGTATTCTGGCCGGAGCGGGCGAGCAGCTCCTCGATTCGCTCCCGGTGGCACCGGCTGGCATCGAGTTCCGGCGGATCGATCCTGATCGAGGCTGTACGCTCTCGTTGTCTTCGTCGCAAGGTGTCGAAGAGTATTTTCTCGACGGACATTCCCCCGCGCCCTGCTCCGGGCTGCGTCGCTGGTGGCGGCGCATCTGGCGAAGGGGAGCCAGAAATGACAGCGGCGGAGCATAGACGCCCGGCCCCGGTGCGACGTAGAACACGAGGAGTGCCGCAGGCGCTCGCAGGGAGAGCCAGGTCGTGACCAGAATGCGCATGGGTGGCCGGGGTCGGAACGAGCAGGGGCTGACCTTCATCGAGATGTTGGCGGTTGTTTCGATGATGGTTGCCCTCACTCTCATCGCCTGGCCCTATTTGCACCATAAGCAACGCCAGCTCCAGGAGATCGAGTTGCGGCGCAGCCTCAACCTGATGCGCGATGCGATCGATCATTTTCACGAGCTTGCCGTCACCGGCCAGATCGAACCCTGGGATCTCGACTGGATGATGTATCCGAAGGACCTCGAGATGTTGATCGAGGGTGTCGAGGTCAAGCCTGCCGTAGACGCCGAGCCCATCCTTGTACGTTTCCTGCGTGAGATCCCCATCGACCCGATCACCGGCGAGCGCGAATGGCAGTGCCGGGCCTACGATGATGACGTCGATGATTTCTCCATGAGCTGCGACACACTTTACGATGTTGCCTCGACCTCCAACGAAATCGCTCTTGACGGCAGCACCTACGCCGACTGGTAGGTGGCTGCGCTACCTGTCTCTAGCGCAAAATACGCATGTCGCCGAGCTGTGATATAGTCTGCGGGCTATGTGGGGGGGTGGATCGACCGGATCGCCACATGAGGACTTATTTATGGCAAAGCGTGTCAAAGAGAAGACGAGTTTCGATCGCCTTTTGAAGGCCATGGTGCAGGATGCCGTGGAAAAGCACCTTGCTCGCCTGCTCGGCGGAAGCACGGTAGTAGATGAACTGCGCAAGACCCCCGGTGGCCTCGCACGTCTCGAGCATCGTGTTGACACCCTGTCAGCTAAGCTCGCGGGACGGCGTGTTCAGCGTGGTAAGGGTAAGGGCCGCCCTGGAC
>CAYSMT010000435.1:0-3230 GCA_964432135.1 uncultured Acidobacteriota bacterium | reverse complement strand
CCCCTGGCTCTCTATTACTTTGCAAGATGCCCCCTCCCAAGAAGTTGTCGAGAAGATCATCTTGCCCCTCCAAGAAGAGCTGAGCACCGTCCGTGGCCTGGGAAAACTGACCTCCATGGCCCACACCGGTAGGGCACGTATCTACCTGACCTTCAAGCAGAGCACGGACCTCGATATTGCCTATCGCGAAGTCCAGGATCGTATTCAGCGCGCCCGACGCCGCTTCCCTGATGATGTCGAGCGCGTCCTGATCCACAAGGAAGATTCGGCGGGCCTTCCCGTCGCCGTGCTTGGCGTCACGACCAACCCGGGCGTCGCGGATCCGTGGACCCTCCTCCAACAGGGCGTCGTCCGCCCGCTAGAACGCGTCGCGGGCGTGGCATCGATCGAAGTCGAAGGTCTCGAGAAAAAAGAGATATTGATTGAGCTCGACCGCCAGCTCAGTGAGGCGGCCGGCTTGAACATCTACGAACTCGCCCAGAATCTCGCCGACGACAACTTCACCATGCCCAGTGGGCGCCTCTTCGAAGGCGCCCGCAAGCTGTCCCTGCGCTCTGTCGCCACCTATCGCAGCATCAAAGAGCTCGAGATGCTTCCGATGACCCCCGACCTGCGCCTTGGCGAGATCGCGACGGTCAGTTACGAGGAGCCCGAAAAACGTTACCGCGTACGCGCCAACGGCAAACCCGCCGTCGCGCTCGTCGTCTTCAAGGAGGGCGAGGCCAACGCACGCGATGTTTCGCGGGCCCTTCTACGACGTATCCGGCAGATCGAGCAGGATCCCCGCCTAAACAACGCATCGCTCTTCATGCTCTTCGACCAAGGTGCAACCATCGACGAGTCGCTGGACACTCTCGTCAACAGCGGACTGATAGGCGGTGTGCTTGCCGCCGCTGTACTGCTGTTTTTCCTGCGCCGCTTTCGGATGACCTTGATCATCGCGCTATCCATCCCCCTGAGCATGGTCATCGCCCTGACCGTCATCTTTTTTGCCGGCGAGTCGCTGAACATCATCTCCTTGCTCGGACTGATGATCTGCGTCGGGCTGCTCGTCGACAATGCGGTTGTCGTGGCGGAGAACATCCATCGCTTGTATCAGGAGGGCCTCTCGCCTCGAGACGCAGCGATTCACGGGGCCAGCGAGATCGCACTGGCGATCACGATGTCCACGTTGACAACGGTCATCGTCTTTCTGCCCGCATCGCTCGTCGAAGGCGCAGCCCGCTTCTTTCTCATCCGCCTGGCCCTGCCGATCACGGTCTCCCTGTTGGCTTCGCTGCTAATCGCACTGATCTTCGTGCCGCTCGCCGTCTACCTAACCCTCCCCTCTTCCCGGCTTGCTCGAGCATCTAAGGAGCGGAGATGGCATCTCGTCGAGGCGAGCAGACGCGCCAGCAAAGCGCTCTACGAGGCGAGCTTTGGACGCTTGAGCACCCTTTACACCGTGCTGCTTTCTCGTGCGCTACGCGGGCGCCTCGAGCTCGTGGTCCTCTTGCTCGCCGCCTTCACACTGACGGTGCTCTTCCCCGGGGGCGTCTTCTTTCACGAGCACCGCGTCAACTTCACGGATGTCCAGGAGGATGAAGCAACCCAAATATCGATTGCGGTCGAGATGCCCGAAGGAACCACCTTCGAAGAAACCGGGAGCTGGTTCCGCCGCGCCGAGCAGGTCATTGCCGAACACAAAGAGGCATGGGGTCTCGACGGTTACTTCATTGTCCATCGTAAACGCGGTGGCGAGCTGCAGTGCTGGATAGACCCCACCAGCGGAAACACGCTCAATGCGAAGAAGGTCAGCGAAGGCCTGCTCGACCTTCTACCCCCCAAGGCTGGCGCCACTTTGACCAGCGGCGAGCAGAGCCAGGTCAACGATGAGCACGACGCCACGAAGTGGCACCTGAGCCTCTACGGCGAGGATGCCCATCAGCTCGAGGCGAGCGCACGAGCGCTGCAGGATCTTCTTGCACGGGTGGATGGCGTTGCTGGCGTAGAGAAAACCACCGAACGCGCGGCCAACGAAATGGGGCTCATGATCGATCGCGAGCAGGCGCGACGCTATGGCGCCGAACCCCGCGCCATCGCCGGCCTCGTCGCTTCGGCACTGCGGGGGCGTCCACTCCCCCGCTACCACGACGCGGGACGTGAGATCCCCGTCCGCATCCGCTTCCGCGAGACAGACCGCGAAAGTCTCGCCGAGCTGGCAAGCTTTCGCGTTCCCACGACCGGGGGAAGCATCCCTCTCTCCGCGGTAACTGATGCCCGCCCCTTGTCGTCTCCAACGACGATTCTCCGGCAAGACAAACGCATGCAACGCACGATCACCCTCGACCTACGCGAAGAAGATGTCAATAAAACACGTGAGCGCCTCGATGCCGTCCTCGCGGGAGTGAGCCTACCCGAAGGTGTGACGATGCGTGCCAGCCTCGGCCGGCAGGATTTCGGTACCGACCTCGCGGATCTCCTCTTCGCACTCGCGGTATCGATCCTTCTGATCTATCTGCTGATGGGATTCCTCTTTGAAAGCTTCATCCTGCCCTTCTCCATCGTGCTAACGATCCCGCTCTCCGCCCTCGGAGTGTGGTGGATCCACTACCTCGGCGGACGAGACATCGACTTCCTCGGGGCCATCGGCATCCTACTCCTCGTCGGCGTCGTCGTGAACAACGGGATCGTCCTCATCGATACCGTACGCTCCCTGCGCGAGGAGGGACGTGCACGCAACGAAGCGATCATCCTGGCTACCCAGCGACGCTTCCGCCCAATCATGATGACCGCCATCACGACGATCGGCGGCATGGTACCGCTGGCTCTCGCAGGTGCGAACAGCATCGGTCTGAGCTACACGAGCTTCGCGCTCACGCTGATCGGCGGCATGTCCTCGGCCACCGTGCTCACGCTGCTTGTCGTTCCCGTCTTTTACACACTCTTCGATGACATGCAGCAAGCCTTGCGCAGAGCATGGCTATCGGCCACGCGGACACGGCTCGCCAAGCCGGTCCCGCCGACGAGCCGCTGATACCCTTCGCCACGCTTTTCAGTAATGCCAGAGAAAGGGCCCTGGAATTTCCTCAACTCGACGGGCCTCTCCCGGTGCGGACAGAGCCTGAGCGAAGGCCAGGAAGGCCCTCGATGAGAGTGCGTGGTCGAGCGCTTCGTCGCCCACGATCCCGACTCCGGCGAGCGTCTGGTCGGCGAGCAATGCCGCAGGAAAGTCATCTCGCAGCGGAGCG
>CAYSMT010000434.1:2177-3241 GCA_964432135.1 uncultured Acidobacteriota bacterium | reverse complement strand
GATAAACACGATTTACAGATCGACCTCACGATGAGCCGATGCCCCCTTGTAATTTCTTTCGTTTCGTAACTTCCTATTCGTCACGATACCTGCAGCTGTGAATCGATCGTAAAGAGAAACGAGAGGCGCGAGCTTCTCCATGGCCACGTCATAACCTCCCTTGGACGACGCAGACAGCCCTTCTATCCGCGCTCTCGCGCGCGCCGCAGTCAAAGCAAGCTCCGCGGGAATCAGCCGGTTTGCCTCCGCACCGACCTCAGGCCTCACTAACGCTCTGTACCGATCGGCGAGAGAGATGGCAAGCTTCCGGCCAGCCGCTTCGAGATAGGGCCTGTAGGTGGCATTGGAGGTGCTCCAGATACCATCGCAGTGACGGTCACGAATCTCATCAATCAACTCGATCATTCGCTCCGCGAGTCTGTGACGTGCGCCGTTCTCCTGGTCGAATTCGATTCCGCGCCACAAAACCGTCGAGCTGATGCATCGTGCAATCGCCCCAAAGGTGGCCTCCTGATACCTCTTGAGCTCCTTCCTCGAGTGACTTGTCGAAACCGACCTAAGAAGTGCGGCAAGCTCATACAGATCTCGCGTTTTTGTTAGCGCCTTGAGTTCCGTTTTCAGACGGGGAAGCTCCTGTTTGATCAATGGCAACTGCTGAGCGATCTTCCGTTTCTTTCGCCGGGAAATCTCCGAGTTCCCGAGCTCGCTCTCCCAAAGCGCGGCTCGGCGGCTCCAATACTCGATTGAGGCCCGGCTCAACCGCACCAGGGTTTTCTCGTACTGGCTGAGCAGCTCCTTGGCCAGTTTCAGCAGCTCTCCCGACCGGGCCCGCTCGCCATCGAAATGCAACATGATCGTCCGGATTCCATCCGCTTCTTGAGCAGGCAAAGCATCCTTCGACCTGATGACAGCATAGGCTCGATCCAACTCCGAGATCGACGGTAAACGCCCGGGTGCAACTACCTGAATCGACGGGTCCAATCGGCCCTCTTCTTCCAGCACCGCGATACTGAACTTCCTTCCGAGACGAACACCCTTCTTGAACCGGGCCCAGTCGCCGTCCT
>CAYSMT010000434.1:0-2167 GCA_964432135.1 uncultured Acidobacteriota bacterium | reverse complement strand
CGTCAGTGTGTACTTACCAGCCACGTCCTCGAACAACGTTTCGGCCAGCAGATCCGAGTCTGTTGCCTCCCGGAACACCTTCCCCCTGCTTCCTGAAGCAACACTGAGTATCGAAGGATCAAAGATGCCGTTTTCGTTCACAAAAAGAATATTGAAAGTAACGCCACCGTCGATCAGTCTCGCTACGAGACCATCAGAACACCAGCGCTCCCCCGCGTTATGACCGAGATCACTCACCAGAAGAATGGTCGCCTCGATGGGAGATGAACGGGTACTGCGAGCCACCGCTTCGAGCGCGGCGTCGACTCCCGCTTCGATACCTCCCCATACATTGGAATACGAACCGGCGCCCGGCACGGCGAGAACCTTCCGAAGCGCCTCCAGGTCGGAAGTAAAGCCATGCGTTACACTTTCGACATGTTTCGCAAAGGTGATCACATTCGCGCGCACGATGGCCCCAGAAGCCTTGCTGCTCTCGAGCCTGCTCACCAGGCGATCAAACATCTTCGACAACCCCAGCGTCCCGCCGATCATCGATGCCGAGGCATCCAGCACAAACACGACGGCGATCTCTGCGGGTGGGGATTGCTCCTTCACCTCAGTGGCGGCGAGCTCGAGACCGGTGACGCCGAGCCCCGCGCCGCCATCTTCCAGAGGCATGTATGCGATAGAGCCCCCCAGCGAAGCCACGATCCGAGACGGGTCGACCAGGAGACTCTCGCTCCTCTCCCCAACCGCTCGGAACTTGACGGTGACATGAGCGGCCCCTGCACCAAGTACATGGATCGGTTCCTGGAAATTCCTCGTGCGAACCATCCGCTGACATTTGATATCGCCACTTTCGTCCAGCAACTGCAAAGCAACGGACTTGGAATCCAATCCGGAGGAGAAGGGAAGATCACAGCTAAGCAGCGTCTCTCCGCTCTCGCGAACTTCGCTGTGCTCGCAGCGACTATCAGGAGCCATCATGGAAACACCAAGGACGGGCGCATACCTGAGCTGGACCCGCCACCCAGGCGGAAGCTGACCATAGCTCGCCTGCACTCTGTAAACTCCGAAGACGATATCGTCGGCCGAAGGTGAGAGGATCCGGCTCTTCACCACCGCACAGCCAGAGGGCACCTGGCTTTCCAAAGACTCTGATATGCGAGCGCCTTCGGGAGAGGCTACATCTGAACTCAGCGCGGGCGGAATCACCCCGAGACACGCCATCGCGAGACACGCTCCTGCCAGCTTCGTCATGGCGTCCGATCCTCCCGCACCCACGGCGCGATCAGACAGCTCCCCGACTCAAACAGCTGTACCGCGACGGTCGTGAACAACCGCCGCGGCGAAGGTTATCATCTCAGCAGAGCCTTGCAACGGCTCAGCGCTTTCCTCCTATGGACTCGACAACTGCCTCGAACGTTGGCCTCTCCCCTTGCTGACATCTCTCGGGCCCCAAGATGTTGTCGCACACCAACTGACAGCTCGGAGCGGACCACCCGTTGAGATCGCAGTAAGCGATAAACTCCCACGGGTTCATTGGCGGAGTCGCCGCTTGCGCGGGTTGCAACGACCCAAAGAACAAGATGGTGGCGACAACGGCGGGAACCGCAACGCACAGAAGAAGGGTGAAAACTGAAAGGGACGGCTTTCGAGTCATTTCAACAACTCCTTATGAGAATGTGGTTCCTGTGGAAAGGAAAAGCATGCCCGGAAGCACCGGCTGCTTCGCCGATGCGAGCATGACATGTCGCAAAGGAACGGAGGGGTCCTGACCAGCACGGCAGACCCTCACCGTTACACCTAAGCTTCTTGCGGGTGCTGTGGTATCCGCGCACGCCGTCATCAGCCTCCTTGACTTGTCCATGAATGCTCATAAGGATCATCGCGCACAAGAGAAACGCATACATTTGTTTCCCATTCGTGAGAAAGACGTTGTTTCCAAATGACTGGCTGTTTCCTGCTCTGGCGGTGTCTCCCTTTCTCGCAATTGAGAAAGTCCGTCGCGGCCTCACTTCGCCGCGATCCGCAGCCGCGCCGCGAGGGCTGTCCCCAGCCCTGTAGATCGATGATTCAGTGCGCGAAACCCCAAAGGCCGACCCCCTCCCGGCTCGCGAGCGCGCTTCTTGCGGTGGAAACTCCTGGCTGCTTTTCACCTGGATCGCGTCGCTAGCGTGGGGAG
>CAYSMT010000433.1:0-3248 GCA_964432135.1 uncultured Acidobacteriota bacterium | reverse complement strand
TGTTCTCGTCCAGGCGCGTGCGTAACGCCTTCTCGACGAGCTCTTTGAGGGTGGTCGTAGAGGCGTGGCAGGCGCTGCAGGAGCCCTGGAGGCGGGTGTAGATTCGGGTCCCCTTGATATCGACGATCTCGATGTCTCCGCCGTCGCGCTGGAGCACCGGTCGCACCTCTTCGTCGATGATCTGCTCGACCTTCTTCGAAAACTGGTAGGGCGAGAGCACGGCATCCTGAGCTGGGGCGGGCGTGCTCTTGGTCGCGGGCACCGAAATCGAGAGGATCGGCAGCTCGGTGCCTGCGCTGACCGGCTTGCGTCCCCACGCTTCGTCGAGGAGATCTTGCAGACCTCCAGGCGCGTGATGGCAGGATTCGCAGCCGCCGCCCGCCTTGATCGCACCCGTGATCTCCGGAATCGAGCGCAGCTTGAGTTCCTCGATTTTGCGCTTGATATAAGGCTCGGTCAGGCCGAAGCACTTGCATACCAGGCGACCTTCTTCTTCTTCATGGGGGTTGATATCGATCCCCAGCTCGGCAAGGGAGAGCCCACGCTTACGCGCCCAGTCAAAGACGGCGGCTTCGAGCGCCTCGGCGCCCATCACCGAGCAATGGATCTTCTCGGGCGGCAGGCCGTCGAGGTACTTGACGATATCTTGGTTGGTGATCTTCAGCGCGCTCAGCGGCGTGTAATCGCCTTCCTCCAAAATAGCGCACAGGGCCTCCGATGCGGCGATCGCCGAGGTGCAGCCGACGGTCAGGTAGCGGGCCTCGACGATACGGTCGTTGTGCGGGTCGCTAGCGTCGCGATTGACACGAAATGCGAAGCGCAGGGCGTCGCCGCAGGCGATGGAGCCATGCTCACCCAGACCGTCGGGATCGTCGATCTCCCCCATGTGCGTGCCGGCCGTGCCGCGCACGGCGTCCATGAAGAGCTTCGTTGTCTTCTCGGAGTACTTCCAAGCCATCGGGCGTCTCCTCGCCGGCGAGCGAATAACGAGCCGACGATCGCATGATAAATGAGATTCCGGTCACTTCCACCTCGGCGTACATTGAGGGTTGTGTGTTGCGACAGGAGCCGCCACGAGGAGGGGTAGGGTGTTTATAGGAAGAGATGGAAGAGGGCTTCGTATTCTCGCAGCAGGCTTCGCGCTCGTTGCTCCACTTCCCATGGTCGTAGCCCAGGTTGTCGTCCAGCGAACTGACGCCAGGACCTCCTTTGCTAGCCCCGGGGCTCTCGATGATGCGGGCAGCATCGTCGTCTCCGGTGTGTCGGCCGATCTTTTCGGCACGAATTCCGAGCATTCCTTTCAACTCGTCTCTTTTGATCCGGCCACGGGTTCGCCCCGTGCCTTGAGCGATCGACGCGGGGGGTTCGCTCCTCTCGCGGCACTGAGCGATGATGGTGCGTGGCTGGCCTTCATCTCCAGCGAGGACCTCGTCGGGAGCAACCACGACGAGGGCCCGGAGCTCTTCGTGATGCGTCGCGATGGAAGCGACCTGCGCCAGCTTACGAACGAGCCCGCCGTTAACGGTGGCAGCGTCAAGTCCTTCGCCCTGAGCGGCGATGGAAGCCGGATCGTCTTCACGGCCAACACGGATCCGCTCGGCCAGAACGCGTCTCACCAGGTCCAGCTCTTCGCGATTCAGACCGATGGGAGCGGCCTCCAGCAGCTCAGCTCCTTTCCTGCGGCCCTGAAGGGCGCTTTCGGTCGCCTTTCCGTCAGCGACGCCGGCGATCGGGTCGTCTTCGCCCATGATGGGAACCCGCTTGGCGGGGATCCTGATCTTGGTGGTGAGATCTACGCCCTCGAGCTCGGGAGTCGCTTGCGCCAGCTGACGACGAGTGCGGCGCCCTACGGAGCGTCGCTTCCGGATCTGTCAGGCAATGGGCAGTGGGTCGCCTTTCAGTCAAACGCTGATCCGCTGGGAGCGAATGGTGAGCATCACGACGAGATCTTCACCATCGCCTGGGGTGGCAGCGCTCTCACTCAGGCTACCGACACGCGCACCGTGCTCGGCATCACAGGGGACCCGGCAGCCCAGTTTCCCTCGATCACCGATGATGGCACCTGGGTTTACCATCACTCGAACTACAGCACCTTATTCGACAACTTTGACGGCAACTATGAGATCAGCCGCGTGCGTCGCGACGGTTCCTCGCGTCAGACGCTCACGAGTACCGTGCTCAACGCGGGCTCCTTTCTGCCCATCGTTTCCGGCGATGGTTCACGCGTCGCCTACTACGCGCTCGGTTCTCGGCTTGCGCTGCGGGCGATGACGGGCAGCGGGGGCGGAAATACACTGCTGATGGAGACCTCGCTCGTCTTCAACGATCAGGCAGACATAACACCTGATGGCTCTCGGATCGTCTACATTCGCAGCACGAGCCTGCTCGGTGGCGGGCAGATTTGGCGCGTCGATGGTGACGAGGCATCACCGGTTCGGGTCTCGCACCTGGGCTCCGGCACTCCATCGTCGCCCTCCATCGCCGGCGACGGGCAGACCATCGTTTTTGCTCGGGCCGATGAGATCTGGACGATCCGGGCCGATGGGAGCGGCTTGCGCCAGCTCACGAGCGGTCCGAGCGGCAGCAAGAAGGCCCACCCCGTCGTCGCAGCGGACGCGAGCATCGTCGTTTTCGAGCTCGACGACGGTCACCAACGGGACATCTACCGCGTTTTGCTCGATGGCAGCGGGCTCACACGCTTGAGCTTCGGTGCCTCAGGACGGACAAGTCGGATGCCCCGTGTGGACGGTACGGGCGGGTGGGTCGTCTTCGAGTCCAACGCCGACTTGGCGGGTACGAACCCGGATGGCAGTTATGAGATCTTCCGGGTGCGTAGTGACGGCAGCGGTCTCGCAGCGGTCAGCTCGGACCCGACCCGTGATTCTCGGGGGCCTGACATCTCCTCTGATGGTTCGCTCATCGCCTTCTCGTCGTCTGCCGACCTCTCCTCCAGAAATCCCGAGCACAATGCCGAGCTGTTCATCTACGACGTCGGGAGCGGGGTCTTGACCCAGCGCACGTCCTCGACAGAGGGCTCCGTGCGGAGCGTGCGGATCAGCGGCGACGGTGCTTGGATCAGCTTCCGCTCCGACGCGCCGATCTTCGAAGACGATCCCGACCGACCCGTCGATCTCTATCGCACTCCAGCCACGTCAGGCCCCATCGATCGCATCTCGGCCCTTCGCAGGGGTGGAAGCCTCAGCTTTGGCAAGTTACGTCTCGGTGGTCGCGGGGGGCTGGCCGTTGAC
>CAYSMT010000432.1:0-3250 GCA_964432135.1 uncultured Acidobacteriota bacterium | reverse complement strand
TCTACGATCGCCGCCCCGTCATCGTCATCGGACTAGCGACAGGATTGATCCGGCTGGCGTTCGCCACCGCCGCTGCTGGTACCGTAACCTCCCACGCCGCATTGAAGCTGAGCACGAACGAGATAGTAGTAGCCATCGGCGGCGGCGGGATGGGCCCGCGCGTCGGTCCATTGCTCCGTGGCAACGTCATTTTCGAGACAGGCTGCTCCGGAAACACTGCCAGCACTTCGAAGCGCCGCGAGCATACCGCCGGCGATGTCATAGCGAGCGTTCGCTTGTGCCGTCCATGAGAGCGTCGTCGAGTTCTTGCCGGACAACCGTAGTCCTGTAACTTCGCTGGGGTCAACGGACCCGCTGCAGGTGCAACCATTGGATGCACGCGGCGTGGGTGTCGCGAAGAAAATCCAGTTCTTCGAGCTATCGCACTCTCGCCCCTCGCTCTGATCCTCAGCCTGCCTCCCAAAATCATAGGAGTCGATCAGCCCATTGCCCTCTGAGATCGGAGCAAAGAACGCAACGCTTTCGCCGGACTTCGAGAGCTTGAAAGTCGCGTGAAGCGAGCCCTGCTCCGGGTCCTTATCTGCCCACACCAGCAAGAACCCGCCCGCCGCAATCGTGACATCGGGGAACACCCATCTCTGCGGATCGCCGGTATCGTCACTGAGAAAATAGCCTTTTAGATTGATCGCCGTATTACCGGAGTTGTATAGCTCAACCCAGTCGTCGTTCTCACCCGCCTCATCCTTGAGACCGGCGACATTGTCAGCGACGAACTCGTTGATGACGATCGGTGAATCGAAGCTGTCCGACCGAACGAGGTAGTCATAGGGCTTATACTCGGCATATATGGGAGAGTACTTCTTCGCGCCGGTCGATCCTCCAGCCGTATCGTTGCTTGAGGTCTCGATGTAATACTCGACTCTCTCACCACCGGCTTGTGCTGGAATCCGGGCACCGAATACACCATCATTAGCCTCACCATCGCCATGCGCCCCGTCGTCGAGCATCGGTACCGTCCCGTATTTCCCGCGCGTCCTGAAGTACAAAAGCGCTTCTCGAAGCCCATCCGTACTCGCACTGATCCGCGCCGTAACCGTCACTGCTTGGCGCGAGTCAACCAGCTTCGGCGTATGCTTGACATCGGAGATGGTCGCTACGGGCCGGTTGAGAAGCGCCCGCGCATCCAGGTAGCTCCGCCGCTGGGTGATTTGATTTCTGAGCGTGTTGTGGCTAGAGCTATAGCGCGTCTGGCAGGGCTCCCACCACAGTTTCGCCTCCTCGGCCGTGCAGATCACCGAGTCCGTCCACCCGCGATAGCGCTGCACATCCGCTTCGATCGTGGACCAGTCAATGCGCGATCTCATCTCCCGCAAATGAGCGAGGTAGCGATCCTTGATGGCCGGGATGCCAAGCACGACACGTCGGGTCAGGGGGAGATCCGAATTATCGAAGGAATCGAAGAGATCGTAACTCGTCTCAACACTCTCGGCCCATCCCAGGTCCCAGTCCCAGGGCAGGATCTGCATGCGCCCGTTGTAGGCGTCTTCGTAGAGGTAGTAATTGTGACCACCGCCAGGAAACGCCCGCAGATCATCCCAATTGAGCATGCTAATTGCGCCAGCAAGTTGCCACAGGAGCTTGTCGATGTTGAAGATCGCGTCCAAGTCTCTGCGAAGCGCGCCCGGGCCGGTGTTGTTGAGCACGTCGATGACGTGGATGAGGTCATCATAGCGGGTGCGCTGCTCTCCTCCCTTCGCGGAATAGCGACTCTTATAGGCGTCTTTTCCGGCCCCCAGCCAGTTCATCGAGCCGCGAACTGCCTTATAGCGATGCCCGTCATCATGGGGAAAGTGTTTGTTCATGAAGCGCTTGTTGACCCGCTCGACGCTCGTGTACACGCCGATGTCTTCAAGGCGGCCTGCGGTGCCAGAGCGCACGAAGACAAGATTGGCGCGGGGCGCCGGCATAAACTCCCGGAGAATCTTGTACGAGATCACCTCGCGAATCTTCGTCGGATCGAACACGCCGTTATTGAGCGTGATCTTGTCGTAACCCCAGATACGCTGCCCGGAAACAAAGGCATCTGTCGTGATCTTGTAAGGACGCTTCTTGCCCTCGACAGAGAAGGATGAGTTGCCCTTGTACTGGACGCCGACATTCTCAAAAAGCGTTCCATCGATGGAGAGGTCAGCCGAGAGGTAGCGGTTGATGCCATCCTGATCCTTGAGGTGCTTGTTATTGATCAGAATCTGGTGCCAATCCGCGTCCGCGAAGGTGAGCTCAATCGTGCGAAAGACCTGCTCATCGTAGAGGTCCGGGACCTGGGCCCGCAGCACCGAAGCTTCGGTGGCGAGAATGACGCTGACAGCAACCAGTAGCACGCGATAAACACGTTTTCTCATCTTTGCCCTCGGGTGCGAAATCGGCAGGAAAGACACTCACCAAGGGCCGCCAGCGGTGGCCCGATCGGTGTGGGCAGTTTCTGGAAGTTGGCCTAAACATCCGGAGATGTTCAGGCCAAAGCAAGTTCTTCTTGTCACACGGTGCAAAAGCCCGGCAAGGCGCCGGATGCGGCCTTGTCCCTGGACTCCCAACACGGCCGGCACGAGACATTTCCCGCCCGGCGACCCCGCAGTGATAGTCAAGCCATACACGGTGGTGCGAAGAATGTGACACCGTGCAAGCGTCGATTTAAACTTTCCGATATGGCTTGAAATTGTTCAATTTATTTCGCATTGAGCGCTCAAAGATCTCCCAACGCGAGGTGCAACATTCTTCGCACCACCGTGCACGCCTCGGGTCCTCGTGCCGCGCCACAGCCTCGCCTCCCGTCGCTCTCGAAGATCAATCCGGACTCATCAGAAAGGGAACAACCTGGGGCTGCGAACCGTCGCTCAAGGCTTCGGGGGGCAGGAAGCGCCAGTGACCCGGAGGGAGGAGTCCCGGTGCCGCTCCCACGAGCCACCCGCACGGCCCCGTGCGCTCTGGATTGATCCAGCGCAGAGGGACAGCGCGCGGCGCGGTTCGCTCACCGTCGGCGTCGATGGTAGCGATATATTCCTCGGCCGCCTCGCCCTCCTGCGGACAGGCATAACCCAAGAAGAGCGGCCTGATGGCCGGAGAGATCCGCCCGCTGAGAGCTGGCGTAGGGATGACACGTCCACCAATTCGCGCAAGGCGGTCAATCAGCATCCAGGGGCCTGCATGCCCTGGGGAAGGTGGTGCGGGAACCGAAGTGCTGACATGCAAC
>CAYSMT010000431.1:0-3292 GCA_964432135.1 uncultured Acidobacteriota bacterium | reverse complement strand
CGACAGGCAGTAGCAGCCGACCGAGCTGGAGGCCAAACGAGTGAGAAAACGCTTCTTCTGTTCTCCGTTGCCCCAGCGTCGGATCGCGTTGTTGACTAAGGTGTTCTGCACGTCGCAGACGACGGAGACGCCGGGATCGACTCTCGCGAGCTCAGTGATCACGAGAATGGCGTCTGTGAAGGTCATGCCCGATCCGCCGTACTCCTCGGGAATGTCGATGCCCATCAGACCCATCTCAAACATCTGCCTTAGGATCTCCGGGTCGAGCTTGGACTCGGCGTCCATCTCGGCGACCTTCGGGGCGATCATCTCAGTCGCGAAGCGACGGACTTCGTTGACCAGCATTTGTTGCTCTTCACTGAGCGTCGTGAGTGGACGCACCGTCTCGGACATCGTGTCTCAACCTCCAATAACTGTGGTTGTCAATGAGTTTGCGCCGGATGGCGGCCTCTCACTTCAACACATCCAGGCCAAAAAGAAAAGCGACGCCCGGGATCCACCGCGGAGGTCGTGGCCAGCGAGGCTGTCGATCCCCAAGGAGCACGAGTTCCCCGGCCGCCCATGGGCCCGCCCTTGCCTCGGGTGTTCATGCATAATGGGCTTCAAGAGGTTAATCTAGATTTAGGACAACGCCGCGCCTTGTGGCGCGCTCGAGGAGTCAGCATGCAGCCCCCACTTCCGCGCCGGCGCGCCGCGCACACGATGCGCTGGGCGATTGTTTCTTTGCTGGCCTGCTTGTTCATGTTGCCGGGGTTTTCTCTCGGTTCTCATCGCTCCATCGTCGATTCCGAGAAGGAGGCAGCTATCGCCGCCTTGCTCGCTCGCATGAATCAAGCCCAGGAGACCCTCCGAACGCTCAGAGCGGAGCTCGTGGAGACGCGCTCGCTGAGCCTGCTCGCGGAGGACGAGGTGCTCACGGGCACGCTGAGCTTCGAGAAGCCAGGGCGGGTCCGTTGGGAGTACCGCACGCCCGAAAAGAAAATCTACGTGCTCGCGGACGGAGAGCTCACGGGCTGGCTGCCGAGCGAGATGCGCGTAGAGAAGCTCGACCTCGGACGGCACGAGAGCCGCATCCGGCGCCTCGTCGCCCTCGGTCAGGACGAGGCCTCGCTACGTCGCGAGTTCCGGATCGGGGCCGTCCTCGGTGTGGGGGGGGAGGTCGAGCATCTTGTGCTTGTGCCGCGCTCACGACGGATACGTAAGAAGGTGCGCAAAGTCGAACTCTGGATCGATGAGCTGACGGCCCTTCCCAAGCGGATCGTCTACGAAACGGGGGAGGGAGATCGGGTCGATCTCGTCCTCCGAAAACTTGTCGTCAATCCGCGTCTCGTTGCCGAGACCTTTGCTATCGATGTCCCGGAGGGTTGCGAGGTTGTCGAGGGAACCTCCTCCTTCGGCTTCGGCGCCCGCTGATCTCAGCGCGAGGCGACGGCCTCATCGTCGTGGGGACGTAGGGGACGGAAGTTAGGAATCGTACCTAGCCCACGGGCTGCCGCAGCCATCTGGAGTGGCTTGCTCTCTCCGGAGATTCGGATCGCGAGGTGGTAGAAGCCGCGGTCATCGCGGTGCAGGACGAGCTGGTGGTCGTCCTGGCCCGGTCGGCTTTTGATTTGGCGACGGAACATCAACGCGATGCGCTGCCCATCGATCTCAATGGCGAGCAGATCGCCGCTGCCCACCCGGTAGATGGTGAGCTCGCCTCCTGAGTAGAGCTGGCTTCCTATGACCACGGGGCCGTCGGTGAAGGTGCGGGCGACGCCAGACGAGGCCAAGGCGGGTCGGCCCACGGCGAAGATTGCGAGGGTGGCAACAAACAGTAAGGTGGTCGTCCTGGCCTTGTTCGTCATTGAATTGTCCTCCTGGCTTGGAGGAAAGCAAAGTAGATGCCAGTCGATGCGCGGGTGGCCAGAGGCGCAAAAGCGGGTCGGGCCAAGACTTGCTCGGAGCGTTCTCGCGCGCCTTTTCTCGCAGGAGCGGACACGCTGGCCGAAATTAGGCGTTGAGGCGGCGCAGGGCGAAAAAAAGAGCGCGCCTTGCAGGGCGCGCTCCTCATGAAATGCGTGCGTTGACAGGGAGTCTAGAAGCCTCCCATGCCACCCATGCCACCCATGCCGCCCATGTCCGGGGCGCCACCACCGGCGGCCGACTTGTCCTCCGGGATCTCAGTGATCACGGCCTCTGTCGTGAGCATCAGGCCAGCAACGGACGCGGCGTTTTGCAGCGCTGTGCGCACCACCTTGGTCGGGTCGATGATGCCCTTGTCGAGCATGTCGACGTACTCGAGATGGCGAGCATCGAAGCCAAAGCCTGGATCGTCCTGGTTGCGGACCTCGTTGACGACAACCGAGCCCTCGAGTCCGGCATTGATCGCGATCTGCCGCACCGGCTCCTCGAGTGCACGGCGCACGATGTTGATGCCGATCTGCAGATCTTCGTCCTTCTTGCGGACCTTCAGGCCGTCGAGTACGGCCTGGGCGCGCAGGAGGGCCGTGCCGCCTCCGGAGACGATGCCCTCTTCCACGGCGGCCTTGGTGGCGTGCATGGCGTCCTCGACGCGGGCCTTCTTTTCCTTGAGCTCAGCCTCCGTCGCGGCGCCGACCTTGATCACGGCCACGCCACCGACCAGTTTGGCGAGGCGCTCTTGCAGCTTCTCGCGGTCGTAGTCCGAGCTGGTCTCTTCGATCTGAGTGCGGATCTGACGGACCCGGCCTTCGATGTCGGCGGCCTTGCCCTTGCCTTCGACGATCGTCGTGTTGTCCTTGTCGATGATGATCTTCTTGGCGTCGCCAAGGTCGGAGACCTGGACGTTCTCGAGCTTGATGCCGAGGTCTTCGGTGATGCACTGACCGCCGGTGAGAATGGCGATGTCCTGGAGCATCGCTTTGCGGCGATCGCCGAAACCGGGGGCCTTGACGGCGGCAACTTGAAGGGTGCCGCGCAGCTTATTGACGACTAGGGTCGCGAGCGCCTCGCCGTCGATGTCTTCGGCGATGATCACGAGCGGGCGGCTCGAGCGAGCCGTCTGCTCGAGGATCGGCAGGAGGTCCTTCATCGTCGAGATCTTCTTCTCATGGATCAGGACGTAGGGGTTTTCGAACTCGCACTCCATCCGCTCGGCATCGGTGACGAAGTAGGGGGAGAGGTAGCCGCGGTCGAACTGCATGCCCTCGACGACCTCGAGGCTCGTGTCGAGGCTCTTGGCCTCTTCGACGGTGATCACGCCGTCCTTGCCGACCTTTTTCATCGCCTCGGCGATCATCTTGCCGATCGTCGCGTCGTTGTTGGCGGAGAT
>CAYSMT010000430.1:0-3293 GCA_964432135.1 uncultured Acidobacteriota bacterium | reverse complement strand
CCGCGCGGTCGGATAGGGCTGCATTTGCTGAGAAAACCACGAGTGCATCAGATGCCCGGCTTCATGTGCCAAAGTCGAGGCCGAGTGGAAATCATCGTTGTGGTTGAGCAACATATAGGGATGCGTGCCGATCGCACCATCGTTGACGTAGGCCCCTGAACGCTTTCCTCGTCGCGGCTCGACGTCGATCCAGCGTCCTTCGAAGACCTCTGCGAGTCGATCCGAATACTCCGCCCCTAAGGGTGCGAGGGCTTCGAGGACGAGACGTTGCGACTGCTCCCAGGAGTAGTCGCAGCTCAAACCTGGTACGAGTGAGGGGTACAGATCGTGGTAAGCCAGATCATCAAGGCCGAGGATACGCCCGCGCAGAGCCAAGTATCGGTGAAGCGCAGGCATGGCCGCTCCGACTTCATCGATCAGCATCCGGTAGACTTCGGGATCGACCTCGTTGGGATCGAGCGCCGCGTCGAGGCAGCTCGGATAGCCGCGCGCGCGTGCGTCGAAGACGTGTTCTTTGATCGTGGCGTAGAGCGAGGCGCCCAGGGCGCCGCTGAAGGAAGTTAGACATTTGTGGAACTGTTCAAAGACAGCTTCGCGATCGCTGCGCACCGCCGTAGTTCTGGCGCGCGTGTAGCCGGAAGGATCGACGCGGATCGATTCGCCGGTCGAAAGCTCGAGAGTCGGCCAGGGGATCTCGGCGTCTCTGAGCAGGCCAGAGATCGTCGAGCCGTCGCCGCAAATCAGCCGGGCCTGGGCGAGGAGTTCCTCGCCAGGTCGGTCAAGGGTGTGCGCACGGCGTCGCTCGAGTTTCTCGAGGTGCCGGCGGAAGGGCTCGAGGCGTGGCTCGCGGGCAATGAAGCTGCGGATCGTATCGAGGGGAAGTGCGAGTAGCTCCGGGTCCAAGAAAGCCAGTGCGGAGGCGAGTTCGGCGTAGAAGGCCTCGACACGCTGCAGCATGCCCCGCGGGCCGGCGTCTCTCGTGTCCTCATCCGCCCGCAGGGAGGCATAGGTATGCAAGCGTTCGGCTCGTCTCCCGAGCCCGAAGGACAACTCAAGCGCATCAGCCAGCGTGGTGGCACTTTCGCCGAGCTGGCCGTGGAAGGATTCAAGCCCCTGCAAGGCTTGCGGCAGCGCGTCGAGCTCCTTCGCCCAGGCGGTATCGTCCGGGTAGATCCTGCTCAGATCCCAGGTTGTGGAGACATCTCGAGCAGCTGTCATGAAACTCCCGTTGTTGAGGGACTGGCGGCCTCTTCGCTGAGAGTCGCCCATTTCCCCTTCTACTTCGTGCCGGGCGCGGGCGCCTTCTTGAGCCGTTCGAGCTCTCGCCGTGCTGTGTTACGCACCCGCGCCACCTTGTCACGTAAGAGCTGCCCGAGGGCCTCGGTTGCCGATTTGCCGCCGATGCGGCCGAGACTCTGCGCAGCGCGCTGACGAACGGCGGGCTCCGTGTCCTTCGACAACGCGATGAGATGTTTGAGCCCGCTCCGGTCACCGATGCGTCCCAGAGCATCCGCAACAGAAACCCGGACCTGTCTGTTGCGCCGGCTCTTGTCCTTTGCAGCAGCTACTAGGGACGGGATCTCCTCGGGGCCTCCGATCTGTCCCATGCCCTCGATGGCGATCGCACGTACTTCCGGCGCCGCGTCGTTGACCAGTTGGGAAAGGGCAGGGGCGGCCACCTTGCCGAGTCCCGCCAGCGCGCCGGCGACTTCGAGACGCACGGAGGCATCGAGATCGTTGCTCTGAGCTTTGAGGTCCGGGATGGCCTTGACCCCAACCAAATCCGCGAGAGTGCCGACGGCCGTGGCGCGCACGACCGCGAGCTTGTCGCTTTTGAGGGCCTTGCGGACGGCTGATGCGGCAGAGGCATCGCCGATCACACGCAGCGCACGCAACGCGAAGCGTCGAAGACGTTCATCTTCCTCTTCGAGCTGCTTGGCGATGAGCGGCACGGCGGAGGTGTCCTTCATCTGGAACAGGCCCTCCATCGCCCCAATACGAACCGGAGTGTAGGCATCGTCGAGCAGCTTACGTAGCTCCGGGAGTGCACGCGGATCCTTGATGCGGGCCAGGGCGCGCGCTGCTGCGGCACGCACGTCGTCACTCGGTTTTGCTGGTTTGCCAGGCTTGCCATGCCGGCGTGGAAGCATCTTGATGAGATAGTCGACGGCGCGCGGTGTGGCGATCGTTGCGAGGGCCTCGACGACGGCTGGAACGGCGACTTGATCCGATGAGTTGAGCGCGGCTTGGTTGAGCAAATCGACGGCTTGCTTGTCCCGTGCGGCCTGGCAACCGAATACGGCGGCTCTTTGCACGAGCTCCGAGGGATCTTTGAGGCCACGCCGGAAGAGGCGCGCAGCGTCCTTGTGGCGCGGAAACTGTTCCTTGAGTGTGACGAGCACATCGACCCGCGAGCTGTGGTCGGGATCATCGAAGGCAACCGTGCATAGGTCATGGGGACGCGGGCTGTCGAACATCGCGCAGGCGGCGTGGATGGCGGCGTCGCGAACACGTCGCTCGGGATCGTTGTAAAACTTCTCGAGGAGATCGCCCCCGTTCGCACCGAGCAGTTCCTGGACCGCCGCAACGACTTCTTCGCGCACGGCCTCCACCGGATCCTCGGACATCTGCTCGAGGAGTGGACGGGCCTGTTGGGCAGGAAGGCCCATTCTGCCAAGATCCCGCAAGGCGTTGATACGGTCTGAGACGGAACTCGAGCCGAGCTTTTCCACGACTTGGTCCAGTTTCTCGTCGGCGAGGACGGTTCCGGCGCAGCAGAGTCCAGAAACCAGAGCGACGATCACGATGGGCCACAAGGAGATCTTCATCAATCACCTGCCTTCTGTGTGGTGGAGGACGAAATGTACCCCTACCGATTGTTACAGAACGAAAGAGTAATCAGCCGCGGGCAAGATCGCCAGCTTTCTCTCGTGTGCTGGAGCGGGTAGGACGGGGCAGATTGTGGGGGGGGCGGGAGGCAAAAAGCGATCCGTTTTACCTACGCGCTCGCGCGTCATTCCGGTGAGGCCGGCCGGAGAGGTGCGGGTGTTTGGACAAAGGAGCGAACAGGCGAGGATGAGCGGGAACGTGGGTTTTCGACTTGTTGAGTCGATGGTTCCAAGGCCTTGAGATAAGCCGTGGGGGTCACGCCGCATTCCCTGAGAAAGCTGCGGTAGAAGTGGCGGTAGTTGCGGTATCCCACGCGGCGGGCCACGGCGACGAGCGGACCACCCTGGTGGCGCAGGAGATCTCGCGCTCGAGCGATGCGTACCGCGTGGATGAAGCTCGTCAAG
>CAYSMT010000429.1:0-3313 GCA_964432135.1 uncultured Acidobacteriota bacterium | reverse complement strand
ATCGCCGTGACGAGGTCTTCAGGGACCTCCCGCGGGACCTCCTGCGCCTCCTGGGCACGGAGCTCGCGCTCGAGCTCGATCGTCTGCAGGTAGGTATCGAGATAGTTCTGACAATCGGGGCACAGCGCCATGTGACGGTTGAAGACGGCCTGCTGGGTATCCGTCAGATCCCCGGAGAAGTACTCCCCGAGAAAGTCCGCGAACTCCTTGCAGCTCATGCCCTTCACGGCCCGATCGTCGCCAGATGCGGAGCCAGTAGGCCGCGCAGGGCCTGGCGTGCCCTGTGGAGTCGGATCTTGACGGCATTGGTTGTGATTCCAAGCATCTTCGCGGCTTCCGAGGTGTCGAGTTCTTCGATGTCACGAAGGAGTAAAACGTTTCGATAATCCTCAGGAAGCTTGTCGATGCAGCTCCGAACGACCTGCCGCGTCTCTTTGCGTTCGAGTTCTCGATCAGCCTGGTGCTCCCAGGCCTGCACCTGTTGGGCGTGCTGTCCGTCCTCGAGAAAGGTAGGAAGAAGCTCTTCGATCGGGGTCTCTGGCTTGCGCTGGCGAGAGCGGATCTTCATCAAGGCTGCGTTGACGGCGATACGATGAAGCCAGGTCGAGATGCGGGCCTCGCCCTGAAAGGTCCCGAGGGCTTTAAACGCTGAAAAGAAGGCCTCTTGTACCGCGTCTCGGGCGTCGGATTCATCACGCAAGTAGCGCCGAGTCACGGCGAGGAGCCGGCCGGCGTGCTCGCGCACGAGCTCCTCATAAGCATCTTCGTCGCCCTGGCGCAGGCGGGCGAGCCGTGCGGACTCGTCGGAGGCTTGCGCGACGGGTTCTCTTCCCCTGTCGTCCGTCATAACTCATAGCGTAGCACGGGTAAGTCAGAGCGGCCGTAGGCGGTCGGGATGGTCGAGATCAACAAGGCAGCTCTTGTGATCTGTCTCGATGCCTACGATGCCCGTGCCGATCCAGTTCGCGATGCCCGCTGAAGCGCCCTCGCTCAATAGGGGCAGCGCTTGCCAGTCGTCGCTTGCCGGATCATAAACCTCGGCTGTGACCACGGCCGTGGCCTGATCCTTCGTGCGCTGGTGCATCATGACAAGTAGCCGCTGGCCGTGAGGCTCGGCAACGAGGAGGCCTTCCCCCCCGGGAGCGAATCCGCGCAGGCGCTTAGGGGCCCGGCCCGGAGACCAGATGAACAGGCTCTGCTCGCTATCCGGTGCTCGTGGCTCTTGTGCGGAGTCGTCGAAGAAGGCCAGACAATCGTTCGGGAGCCAAGCTCGGCTCCAAATGTGCGGTGTGCGAGAGAGGGGAGTTTCTTCGCGAGTCGTCAGATTGATGACCGAGAGGAGACCGCCTGCCTGCGTCGGCGTGCGCAGCCAGTAACGGCCACTTGGAGAAAGGCGTCTTGAGGCGTTCGAGATCGATCCGCTGTCGGTGAAGAAGGGCTCAGAGGCGAGCGTGCGGTCAGCGATGTCAATCTCGAACAGGCCCAGGTGGGGCTCCGCGGAGGTGTTTTCCTGAGAAGGGATGGTCTTTTCTAGCAAGGTCGTGGCCTGGATCTCACGTAGGAGCACGAGGCGGTGTGCGTCGCCAGTGGTGGCGATCCGGAACCGGCCGGGGGGGAAGGCAACGATCTTATGCGTGGAGCCTGTCGAAAAGTCAGCCTCGTAAAGCCCGCGCTTCTTTCCCATGAGAGTGAAGAGCACGCGCCCGTCCTTCCACAGAAGCTCTCCCGTCGCCACGGTGTGGAGAGCTCTGAGGGATACGCTCTCGCTGAGCTGATGTCCCTGGGCGTCGTATAGCTCGATACGCAAGTGATCGCTCGTCGTCAACAGCGGGCCCGCCATGTTGGCGACAGCGAGGCGCGTGCCGTCCTCGGAAAAGGCGGCTCCGCCGTAAAGAGCCGGAAAAAAGAGCAGGCGTTTCGCACTGTGTGGGTCTACCAGCCAGCCGACGGATCCGTCGCGTTGGGAGCGCATGAGAGTTGTCGCGCCGATGTTGTTTGAACCCCCATCGTAGTATCCGGGGTAAGAGAGGATGTTGAGGCGGTAGTGAGCTGCACGGACGAGCTGTGGTGCGAGCACGAAGAAGACGAGGATGAGAGCGAGGGAGGTGGCGACGAGCACTGTGGCGCCACGGCGGGGGCGCCCTCGTCCTGCCGGTTCACCGCGACAGAGCATCAGCCAGGAGACGAAGAGAAAGAGTAAAGTGAGCAGGACGCCACCGGCTGCGAGGACACGCACTCCGAAGAGATAGTAGATCGTCCCAAGCTTAGCGAGGATGCCACCAAAGATCGCCGTCAGCGCCCCGCCGAGGAGCACGCCGCCGAAGGATTTGGCTCCGAAAGAGGCCGCGAGGACCCCACCGGTGAAGAGCAGAACCAGCATGAGCGCGCCAGCCGGTACGGCGACCACGGTGTCGTCCGCTGGTGTAAGCTCGGTGGGGCTGAGGCCGCCGAGCAGAGCACCGAAGACATACCATCCCGTCAACGATGAGCCAATGATGGCGACCAGGCTCACGAAGGAGGTGACCAGGCGCGAGGCCCAGATCCCGCTGCGAGGGATCGGCCGGTCGAGCAGAAATCGTTCTGTGCCTGCGGCGCGGTCCGCAGAGAAGGTCTGGACCGAAGACATCAGTGCCCACAGCGGCCAGAGCCCGAAAAGAAACAGGCTCGGGCAGAGGGTCGTGAAGGCGTCATGAGTCGTGTAGCCACTCGCTTCGTGTGTACCGATATCGGGCCTCGCAAAAAGGTAGAGCGCAACGGGAAGGAGCATCCCGAGGAGGGCGCCCACCACCGTCAGCGCGCGGGCCTGTCTCCAGTCCTTCCAGAGCAAAGAGCGAAAGATGCGCAGGGTCATAGAAGCAGAAGACGGCGCGGTCGCGGGGGCGGATGGAAAGGCGGATTCAGACATGGGAGACCTCCTCATCGGGGCAAGCTGCTGATGTCTGCGCTCGGTCGTCCTCCCCGAGGCAGGCGATAAGGATGTCTTCGAGAGAGAGCGCCTCGAAGTCCACGGCCCGGGCTCCGGTGTTGCGCAACGCGGATCGCACAGTGGTTTCGTCCACGTCGGCGACGATCTCAAGCACGCGCTTGTCGCGGTTTGCGCGAATCTGACCCGGAAGGGGGGGAAGGGTGGGCGCCTCTCCTTCGAAGACGGCCGTGACGCGCCGGATTCTTGCCTTGAGTTCATCGACCGCCCCATCGAGGACAATGCGTCCTTCATCCAGAACGACGACACGATCGGCGAGGCGTTCGATGTCGTGAATCAAGTGTGAGGCGTAGAGCACCGTGCCGCCTTCCGCGTGAATTGTTTCGAGAA
>CAYSMT010000428.1:0-3317 GCA_964432135.1 uncultured Acidobacteriota bacterium | reverse complement strand
CGCGCTTCGTGCAGCTCAGGAAAGGTCTCACCGAGAATGGCAACAACCTCAGTGACATGGCGATGAAGAAAGGGTACCGGCAGGGATAGCATCCGGCCGTGCCGCAGAGCACGGCGGAGGATGCGCCGCAGCACGGCCCCACGCTTTTCCGGGCCGGGGATGACCCCCTCCGAGACAAGCATCGTGATCGCGCGCAAATGATCGGCCATGACACGAAGCGATACATCCGAGGCCTGGCCTGAGCCATAGCTGGTCCCCGCCTGCTCCGCCAAAGCATGAATAATCGGCAGGAAGAGGTCGGTGTCGTAATTGCTCGAAACACCCGCGACGACCGAAACGATGCGCTCGAGGCCCATTCCCGTATCGACACAAGGCGCTGGGAGACGTTCCACCCTACCCCCCGGCTGAAGGTCATACTCCATGAAAACGAGGTTCCATACCTCGAGGAAGCGCTCCGGATGGGTCTCCGGCGTCTCGTCACCCGGTCCATCGGGGTTGCGATCGTAGTGCAGCTCCGAGCAAGGGCCCGCAGGTCCGGTCTCGCCCATCTGCCAGAAGTTGTCCTTCCGGCCAAGAGCCGCGATACGTCCGGCCGTGAGACCGGTCTCTTCTCGCCACAGCTTCGCAGCCTCCTCATCAGCCGGCAGATCCTCGTCGCCGGCAAATACCGTGACGTAGAGCCGCTCAGGCGCAATGCCAAAGCGATCGACGACGAGTTCCCACGCGAAGCGAATCGCCTCGCGCTTGAAGTAATCTCCAAAAGAAAAATTACCGAGCATCTCGAAGAAGGTGTGATGACGCGGCGTACGGCCAACCTCCTCAAGATCGTTGTGCTTTCCTGAAACACGCAGGCACTTCTGCGACGAGGCCGCGCGTCGATAAGGCCGCCCTTCGTGCCCGCGGAAAACTTCCTTGAACTGATTCATTCCCGCGTTTGCGAACAGTAGCGTGGGATCTGCCGGAAGGATCAGCGGCGACGAAGGCACAACCTGGTGCCCCTTCTCCGCGAAGTACTGAAGGAAAACCCGGCGCAACTCTTTCGATTCCATCGTCAACTTTCCTCGAACTCATCGAACTCGTCATCGAGCCAGTCCACATCACCCTCAGCAAGCCATCGACTCACCCGAGCACCGGGAAAACCCGCACGCAACAACCGCCGAGCGACCTTCTCCCGGGCTGGTCGGCCCTGCTCCCGGCCGCGTGGGCTGCCGAGGCGTTCGAGTGCCCGCTGAAAGAGCTCTTCGTCTTGCTCGGGGGGAAAGACCTCGGAGAGCACCTCGTCGCACAGCTCCCGCGGGATCCCACGCCGCTGCAGCTCGGCGCGCACGCGGGCGGGGCCGCGCTTGCCCTCCCGTTGCCGGTGGCGTGCGTGATTATAGGCGACGCTCCGGTCGTCCACGAGCGCGAGCCGCCGGAGCTTGGCGATAACGGCATCTATTGTGTCTGGAGCGTGCTCCAAGCGGGCGAGCTTGGCGCGTAGCTCGGCGACGCTCAGTGCGCGCCGGCTGAGCGCGTCAAGGGCTTGCGTCCAAGGGTCTCTGGGCTTCGTTCGTCGACTCATTCCTGCGAGGATAACGCAGGCCGGACCTACGAACCGGGAGCGACGATGCGCCTACCTCCCGCTGAAGGAGGGATCACCGAGGCGCGTCAGGCCAGGCAACTCTCCAGCCTCGACGGCATCCTGATCGCCGGCACCCATCGAACCCTGCATCTCTTCGAGCGATGCAGCGGCCGTGGATTGGATCCCCTCCATGCGCAGGCGCAATTCGTCACGGTTCGTCGCGCGAGCCAGCGCTTCCTCACGAGTGATCATGTTGCTTTGCCACAGGTCGTACAGCGACTGATCGAAGGTCTGCATGCCGTACTGCGAGGTACCCTGTGCGATCGCATCGCGAATGAGCTTGGTTTTGTCCTTATTTTCAACACACTCGCGGATGTAGGGCGTGGCCCGCAGCACCTCGACAGCCGGCACACGTCCAGTGCCGTCCGCCGTCGGAACGAGACGCATGGAAACACAAGCACGGAGCACCGATGCGAGCTGCAAGCGCACCTGCTTTTGATGGTGAGGCGGAAATACGGAGATGATGCGGTTGATCGTCTCCGTCGCGTCGAGGGTGTGCAATGTCGACAGGACGAGGTGGCCCGTCTCGGCAGCGGTCAGTGCCGTCTCGATGGTCTCGTAGTCTCGCATCTCGCCGACGAGAATGACATCCGGATCCTGGCGAAGGGCGGAGCGCAGCGCATCTGCAAAGCAGCTCGTATCGACCTCGACCTCACGCTGGTTGATCAGCGATTTCTTATCCCGGTGCAAGTACTCGATCGGATCCTCGATCGTCATGATGTGCTCGCAGCGATGGGCGTTGATGTGATCGATCATCGCCGCGAGAGTCGTCGACTTACCGGAACCCGTCGATCCTGTGACGAGCACCAACCCGCGACTCTCGTTGGAAATCTGTTCGATCACCTGGGGCAACATCAACTCGCTTATCGTCGAGACCCGCACAGGAATCATCCTCAGGACGAGTCCCACCGTGCCCCGCTGCTGGAAGACGTTGACACGGAAGCGTCCCAGCCCGGGGACAGAGTAGGCGAGGTCGATCTCATAGTTTTCTTTAAACTTTTGCTTCTGACGGGCACTCATGATGGAGAACGCCATCGCAATCGTGTCCTCCTGCATCAGCCGGGGGTGCTCGGTCATCGCCAGCAGCCGCCCGTCGACCCGAACCACTGGGTAGGAACCGACCTTCAGGTGCAGATCGGACGCTGATTTGTCGGCAGCGGACTTGAGCAGATCGTTGATATGCACGGAATCTCTCCGGAATGGCTTGGCCCTTCCCTCCTGGCAATGTAGGCTTCCGCTTGCCCGGAGAGCAAGCTGCGGGTGAGAGGGGTGACGGATGCCGGCGTGGGTACTGCTCGTGACGAAGAACATCCTCGATGTACCCCGTCTCGAGGCCGAAGTACGCATCTCCGGCTTTTCTCCGCGCAACGCGCCGGACCTCGCACGAATGCATGTGTTGCTGGGACGCGGCGAAGCACCCGCCGCAGCCGTCGTCGACCTGGTAAGCACCGGCGAAGAAGGGCTTCGCGCCGTCAAAGAGCTCTGCTTGGCGACGCGGGTCGTCGCCATCGCGCCCAGTGGCTTACCAGATCTCGGCCTGAGAGCCGAGCGCCTCGGAGCTCAGATTGTCGAAGCCTCGGATGCGACCGGTTTTTTGCGGCTGTTGCTCACCGCAGATTCCTAGGACTTCGCGCGTTCCCTGAACGCCTCGATGAAATGGTCCTCGAAGAGGCCCTCTATCAGGAGGCCCTTCGCC
>CAYSMT010000427.1:0-3326 GCA_964432135.1 uncultured Acidobacteriota bacterium | reverse complement strand
GGCATCACCTTCGTCTTGATGTACATGATCGGTGTTGTCTTCCTGGCCTTCGATCTTCGCGCACGCGATGTGCGCGAAGGAATGGTCGAGGTGCTTGATGCGCGGCCCATCAGCAACGTCGAGCTGCTGCTCGGCCGTTGGCTCGGTTTGCTCGCCGCATCTTGGGCGCCGGGCGTCGTTCTCACCCTGCTGCTCTTCGGTGGTGGGATCCTGGTGGGAGAGTCCCCTGAGCCCTATGCAACGCTGTACTTCCTGATTGCCCAGTCGCTGCCGACTCTGGCTCTGGTCATCGCACTCGTCTATTTCGTCGTGTTGCTCGTCAGGAATCGCCTCGTTGCGGCGCTGTTGCTGCTCACGGCCTGGGTCGCTCTACTCGCGGCATCGGCGGGCTGGATTTCCACGCGCTGGACAACGTATCCGCTCTTCGATCTCTTCGGTGGAGTTTGGTACGGAGGCTGGATCAATCAGCCCTTTGCCTCAGATCTCACGACGGCGCTGGCGCCTTGGCCAGGGTTGTTGCAGCGGGGCACGGCGATGCTTTGCGCATTCGGTCTGGTCTTGCTGGCGGCGACGATTCACCCGCGTCGGGATGATGGCTCGCGGCTGCTTCGAGGTGGACTCGGAGTGTTGTTGGTCCTTTCGTTTCTCGCGATGTCCCTTGGCGGATACCTCGCGCTGCGCGGCGAGGTCACGCGTTTCGAACGTTGGGCGAAGATCCACGAGAAGCATGCGGCAGATCCCTCGCCTGTGTTGCACGCGTTGCGCGGGAGGGTGCGCGTCGACCCTGGGGCCGAGATAACCTTCGATCTCGAGCTCGAGGTCGAGCCCCGAGGCGAGCAGGGGCTCGATGATCTTCTTTTCTCCCTCAATCCCGGCTACCGCATCGAGCTTGTCGAGGTGGATGGCCGGGAAGTCTCGTTCCGTTTCGAGGACGGTCTGCTGCTCGTCACGCCTTCCCATCCACTCGAACCCACAGAGCGTGCTGTCGTGCATCTCGTGGCTGCTGGCGTGCCTGATCCCGCCTTCGCCTACCTCGATGGCGGTGAGACCCCTCTGCGCAACAAGATCTCCGACGGTCTTGTTCTCCTGCTCGGTCTGCGCCCCCTGATCTTCGAGAAGGGTTACGTTGCGCTGATGGATGGAACACGCTGGCTCCCGGCCAGCGGTGCGGAGGTAGGTCGAACGGACCCCGCTCTGGTGCGCCAGGATGCCTTCACGCTCGATCTGCTTGTCGATCTGCCCGCGGGCTTTCTCGCCGCGGCGCCGGGAAGGCGCCGCAGCGAGGCGGCCGAGGAGGGTCGCGTGCTGTACCGCTTTGCTCCCGGTGCGCCGCTGACCCAGGTCTCCCTCGTGGCCGGGGAGTTCATCAGCCGGAGCATCGAGCTGCAGGGTGTACAGCTCGAGCTCCTCATCCACCCGAAACACGCCGCGAGCCTTGAGGTTTTCGCCGAAGCAGAAGAGCCAATTCGTGCCTGGATAAAGGAGCGCTTCACGGAAGCGTCCGATCTCGGTCTGGCCTATCCCTACGATGGGTTGACCCTCGTCGAAGTGCCCAATGCTCTGCGTGGCTACGGCGGGGGTTGGCGCCAGCGCACGGCCTTCTCGCAGCCCGCGTTGGTCATGATGCGCGAGTCGGGTTTCCCGACGGCGCGCTTCGATGTTGTCTTTCGTTTCGACGAGAAGCAGATGAAAGAAGATGATGACGGCCTTCCGGGCGCGAAGGCGAAGCATCTTGTGAACTTTTTCAATGGCGACTTGCTCGGGAGCAATCCGATCGCGAATGCCCTACCGAGCTTCTTCGGCTTCGAGATGCCGGCGCGCGGGAGCGGTGGTGTTGCGCTAAACTACGTGACGGAGCGTCTCGTAAGTCGTCTCATAGGTGAGCAGGAAAGCTACTTCTCCGCGCGGTTGTTGAAGGGGAGCGCGGGACAGCAGGTGAGCCTGGCCGTGGTGATGGACGCGCTCCTTCCCGGTGGAGGCACGCAAGTCGATACCATCAAGAAGCTGACGCGCCGCAAGATCAGCGTCTGGAAAACCTTGCTCGATGTGCCTCTCGATCGCCTCGATCCATCTGAAAATCCGCAACAGACTCTCGATGTGTTGACTCTCAAGGGTGATGCTATGACCGGTGCGCTTTACAACCGCCTCGGCCGGGAGAAGAGCGGCCAGTTGCTGGCAACGCTTCGTTCGGGGGAACTCGGCAAGAGCTACGGCCGGGCGGAGCTCCTCGGCTGCGGTGAGCGGCTTGGAGAAGACCTCTCGGATTGGCTGGTGGATTGGCTTGACGAGACGCGTCTGGCCGCTTTTGCTGCCGAGCGGGCCAGGGTTTTTCGCCTACCGGACGCAGAGGATGGCACGCCGCGTTACCAACTCCTGCTGCGCCTGAGAAACGATGGTGAGGCCAGCGGTCTCTTCGATCTCGAGGAGGTCTTCAGTCAGGAATCGAATGCGCGCCGGGGACCTTTTCGCCTAGATCCAAAGTCGGAGGCTGAGATTGGCGACATCGTGGCCAGGCCGCCGGATAGCCTGAAGGTGATTCCCTATCTTTCCGAGAACCGCAACGCTTTCGCGATCGCGTTCCCCTCGGTAGAGGTCGAGACCGTTGAGGAGCAAGAGGGTTTTGTGGGCCTGCGTGAGCTGGAGTACTCGCCGCCTGAGGACGCATCGATCGTTGTTGATGACCTTGATCCTGGCTTCGAGGTCCACCGCGGGGAATTGAAGGGTTTGCTGAGTGTTTTCCGGCGGGCCGGGCGGCTCGGAGAGGATGCGGAGCTCGATGAAGGGCTGCCGGTTTTCACTTTGGATGGCCGGGCACCCCAGCGTTGGGAGCGGATCGAGGTCTCGGGAGCTTATGGGTCTTATCGGCACACGGCGGCGTTGATTCGGTCGGAGGCTAAGGCCGGTGATTCGGCGCGTTTCACAACCCGCATTCCCGAGGCTGGGAGCTGGGGTCTCGAGTACTTCTTGAGCGATGGTCTGGACGAGCGCCGCTTGGGCAATCCCAAATCGGGCTTTTACGAGATCGAGGTAGCAGACAGCTCCGGCAGTCAGAAAATGAGCTTCGACCTTTCGGCGGCAGGCGCGGGCTGGAATCTTCTCGGTGAGCTCGAACTCGCCGGGGGAGAGGTGCATGTCACTGTTTGCGCGGGAGAGAAGAGCCGACTACTCGTTGCGGATGCGATCCGTTGGACACCTGCCATGGAGAGCGTGAACGAGGAAGGGGCGGAGTGATGCTTCACAACGAACGCCGCGCTGTTGGGATACTCGCTGTAACGGCTCTCGCCGGTGCCATGGCTTGTGGTCCTGCCAAAGAGAGGGCGGCGATT
>CAYSMT010000426.1:0-3330 GCA_964432135.1 uncultured Acidobacteriota bacterium | reverse complement strand
TTGCTCGGGGCTGATGGTGTTGATGTAGCGGGTCTGAATTGTCGGAGGCAGCCCGACCTTCAGCATCCGTGCGCGCTTGAGAACCTTGTAGAGCAGATACTGACTGCGCAGGAGTCCCGCACGATCCACGACCTCGTCAAGAGATTCAATCCACTCCTTTGTCTCCTCGGGGTCGATATCGGGAAGCTGTTGCTTGAACTGCTCGAAGCTGATCTCGTGCTCGCCTGACTCATTCATATCGTCGCTCACCCTCCCCTCGCTTCGCTGCGTTGACACGAACTACCGACCTGCCCACAAGCTACGCACTCGACTATCGCCCCAGGGCAAACATGGCGCCACCCGAATTCGTCTCGCGTGTGACTTGCAGGGTGTGATGGCAGTCTGGGTAGGAAAGGCGCCGTGAGCCGCATCCTTACGAGCGTGCCGCTTCCCGGACGGCTCGGGCGCCCATCCAACGACCATGGCCCGCTGTCCCCCCGCCGGGTCATGGTCGTTTCTCCTCGCTTCGAGGCCACCCGCAGGGTACCAGCTTGGGGATATGATGGCGTCACCGTGTTCGTTGGAGAAGGCTGCCGAGCGGATCAGGATGCTTCTTTAATCTGCTCTCCAGGGAGGTTGAGCATGAGCCGACGCTTCGAAGCCCCGAAGAGCCCTTTTCTCGTTCCTTTCCACGGCCGTTTCCATTGGCACAACGCGCCGACGGCACCTCCCGAGGGCGAAACCCGCTCAAAAAAACAATCTCGTAAGGCGCTCGAAAAGACCATCGAGCGCATTCGTCCACTCCACCGCAAGCTCTATGCAGACAACCGTTATGCGCTGTTACTCGTCTTTCAGGCGATGGATGCGGCGGGCAAGGATGGGACGATCCGGGCCGTGATGTCTGGGCTCAACCCGGCCGGCTGCTCCGTACACTCGTTCAAGGCCCCCTCGGCCGAGGAGCTCGATCACGACTTTCTCTGGCGAATCTCGCGGCGCCTTCCCGAACGCGGTCGGATCGGTATCTTCAACCGCAGTCACTACGAAGAAGTCCTCGTTGTGCGCGTCCACCCCGAGTATCTCGAGGGCCAACGCCTCCCTCACCGCCCAGAAGGCGCGAAGCTTTGGTCTCACCGCCTGAATTCGATCCGCAACTTCGAGGAGCATCTCGCCGACAACGGAACACTTGTGCTCAAGTTTTGGCTCAACGTCTCTCGCGACGAGCAACGACGGCGCTTTCTCGACCGTATCGAGCAGAAGGAGGCCAACTGGAAGTTCAATTCGGGCGATATCGCCGAACGCCGTCATTGGAACGCATATATGAAGGCCTACCAAGAGGCGCTTCGCGCCACCTCCCGGCCCTGGGCGCCCTGGTACGCGATCCCCGCGGATGACAAGCCCTTCATGCGCCTGAGTGTCGCTAAGATCCTGTACAAAACTCTCGAAAGCCTTGACCTCTCGTACCCGCAGCTCGCACAAGAGGAACGCGAGCGCATGCAAGCCGCCAAAGAGCAGCTCAACGAAGAATAATCACGACGCGGCAACCTGAACAAGGGCCCAGGCCCGTGCATCCTCCCATGTCCGAAGCTGGAGTCGGAACTCACGGCGCAAGCGTCGGAGTTCGTGCCGAATCTCCCGCAGCTTGACGCGTCGATCCGCGCTGCGTTGTGCCTTGACCTGGCGATACTCCTTCCACAAACGACGCACCTTGGCATTGACCTCATCGAGGCTCGACTCGATCAAGGTCATCAACTCCACCGCCTGCAAACGTAGCTCAGCGAGCTTAATGGAGTAGGTTTTCTCGAGGCGACGACGACGCTCCTTGACGCGTGCCAGGTTGATCGTCTCTGCGGGGAGCTTTTTAAGATCCCAAGCCAGCCCGGTCCGCTCGAGCAGAAAGATGACCCACTTACCCGGGTCGAAGTGCCAGGGCCGGATCCCATTGCGATAGTCCGCCTGAAAGGTGTGATGGAAGTTGTGGTAACCCTCCCCAAAAGTGAAGAAGGCGACTATCCCGCTATCACGCGCCGTACCTTCGCTGTCATAGGGCTGCCGGCCAAGAGTATGGGCGAGACTGTTGATGAAAAAAGTCGCGTGTTGCACGCAAACGATGCGCAACGCACCACCGAAGAGAAAACCTGCCAAAGCACCTTGCACAAGCGAAGCGCCTACCCAAGTCGCATGAAGCAGGCCGATCAGGGTCGGCAATCCGAAGCCCATCACGATCATCAGGGCCATAATGTGACGATCTTGCCAGACGAGGAAGGGGTCCTTCGCGAGATCCTTGACGTTGCTGCGGGGGAGTTCCGGACGCATCTTGCGAAACAGCCAGCCCATGTGCGCGTGGAGAAAGCCCTTACTGATGTTGTAAGGATCATAGGGAAAGCCGTCCTGATCGACATAGGAGTGATGGTATCGGTGTTCACTTGACCAGCAGAGAATCGAGTTCTCGAAGGTCGCAGCACCGAACAACCCTGCAACGATCTTAACGACCCGTGCTCCCTCAAAGCTGCGATGGGCGAAAAGACGATGGTAGCCGATCGTGATAGCGAGCCCCGTCGCGTAGCACATGACAACGAAGTGCCAAATGTCGAAGCTCGTCACGCCGAAACGCCACGCGTAGAGCGGCGTCCCCACGGCAGCAAGAAGAAAAGAACCCACAAGAAAAAGGACCGTCGCCCAGTTGATAGGCGCTTTCTCCGAAGCTTCCGCCGATGAGTGTCGCATGTACTAACCCCCTGATATGCAGATAGATCCCAGCGCAACCGGATCGCTGCGTAGCCCACCACCTACGGAAGCGACAGACCTTCTGCTGACACCGCTTCGTCCGCTGGCGCCGGAGTCGCTTCGGACGCGAACGCGGCAGCATCCGCCTCAGCGACAATCTTAAGTTTGTCGAGCCCCTCCTGAAACATGGGGCCGACCATCACGTCCATCACAGATACAAAGTAGCGACCAACGAGATTGTAGCCCACCTCGCCATCCATCGACCAAATCACCTTCGTGCCCTCCTCGCCGGGAGCGTAGCTGAGCCTCCCCGTGCTCTTGTAGTGACCATCGAAGGACATCTCATAAGCAACGCCCTCATCGAGACCGCAGCTCGTGAAGGTCAGCTCCCCGCCCCCAGACTCTCCGCTCCAACTCTGGTGCGCTCCAACGCCGCTGGTCTTCACGCCAAGAGAGACCACAATGGTCGGATCGGCCTTCTTCCAGGGGGTCCAGCGCTCCCACTGAGCGAGATCACCCACCAGCGCGTGAATCACCTCCGGCTCCGCCGCGATGACCACGGAGCGCTCAACGTGATATGCCGAGGGCAGAAACAACGCAACGACGGTGAGAATCACGAGGAGCACG
>CAYSMT010000425.1:0-3340 GCA_964432135.1 uncultured Acidobacteriota bacterium | reverse complement strand
TTCAGATGCACCTTTGGGCAATACATAACCATCATGTTTCATAAATCATACGAGATCATCACAGGCAATGACGATCAACAGATCGGCGTCAAATATTCGGAGGACTCCATCGCTTTGATTGAACTCGAAGAGGATCAATTCCCCTTCCCTTGGTGGGCTTGGAGATAGTTCCGATAAAAACCCACTGGTTGTGGTGAGCAGCGTTGTGCACCTCCGCTGAATCAAAGGATGTCATACAAGAAGGAGAGGCGACTTTGTGCGTTTTGAACGACCAGCACATGGAGTACCGCCACAGTCATTTAGGTGGCGCTATCTACCTTCTGGTTGAGGGTGTCCTCTGGATCTTTTCCGCTGCCCTCGGCGCAGCCAACCAGATTCCAGCCGCCATGCTCGTCCTGTTGATTGGCGGCATGTTTATTCATCCAATCGCGAGCGCATGCTCAAAAGGTTTTGGGATTCCCCCATCCGACAAATCAAATCGACTGATAGCTCTGAATACATGGATTGCCCTTACCATCCCCCTCGGACTGCCGCTCATCTTCATGGTCACCGCTGCCGGCCACACAAATCTCTTTTTCCCGGCATTCGCAGTGCTAGTTGGTGCTCATTGGCTCCCGTTCACCTACATTTACTCTATGAATACCTTTCTTGCGATCGCAGGGATTCTAGTCATTGCTGGAATCCTCTTTGGCTTCGTCTTCACACAGCACTTCTCTTCCTGTGGCTTCTTCGTTGGCGCCATCCTCCTTCTCTTCGCTGCCATTCATGCTTTTATCGTTCGCCGGGAGTTGCGGAGCCTACAATAACCTCTTGCCGGTTCGAGACGGTTCTTCTGTTTGTCCCCGAAGTATAGTCTGGCGCCCCCCGCCTATGGCAGATGCGGGAAGCACTCGCGCGCGACGCGCTCGCGGTAGGCGCGCATCAAGATACGAGTCAAAGGGCCCGGACCCGGAAATACCGTGTCACCTACGCGAACGATGGGTACGATCTCCATCATCGTACTGGTGATAAAGACCTCTTCGGCTCCGCGCAACCAGGTGAAACGCATGCTTCGCTCGCGTAGCGGAATCGACGCCTCTCTCGCGAGCTCGATGACGAGCTGGCGGGTCACACCAGGCAAGATCCCCTGTTTGAGCGAAGGAGTGACGAGGCGACCGCGACGCGCGACAAAGATGTTGCAACGCGTTCCCTCGAGCACCTCACCGCGGAACCCGAGCACAAGAGCATCAATAACCCCGTGCCGCTCCGCCTCCCAACGCACGCGCATGTTCTCAAGATAGTTCAGCGTCTTGTGGCCGGAGAGCGGCGCGCGGGGATCTTTGCGGAAGGGAGCGATGGCCAGCCTTCCTCCACAGGTGTACCAGCTCTTGGGCAGTGGAGACCAATGGTTGACCGAGACGATGAGATGACCACCTCCGGTGAGGGTCACACGCACGTAGCCCCCATCGAGAGCATTCTTTTCGAACAACCGCGTCACTACGGACCCGAGATCAGGAAGCCGGGCCTCGATGCCGAAATACCGCGCGGAACCTTCGAGGCGCCGCAGGTGGGACCCAAGCTGAAAACCTCGCCCATGGTAGCCACGGATAACTTCGAACAGGCCGACTCCCCAGGCGAGCGCGGGATCTGTTGCCGGGATCTTCGCCCGCTCTTGGGGCAAGTAACGACCGTCCAAGTAGATGATGGCCATCAGAAACTCCCCATCGGCGAAAACACGAGAGGCAAGGTAGCCCGTGCCGCATACCTTGTCACGCCAGAACCAAAACGGGACGCGCCGCATACCTGGCAACGTCCACGCAGCCGCGAAGCTAACCCAAACTACTCTGAACTACCCGGCTGCGGGGGCGCAGCCTCGGCCATCTCAGCACTTTCCACCAATTTTGACCCTCAACCTATCGCAAAGGACGTTCTCGGGTCGAAATCAGCGGAACGCACTGGCCTGACGCGCATCTGCACTCCCTCGCTTCGAGTGGTCAGGAATTATCCGAGCTTACGCCCGGTGAAGAACACAAGGCTATCCGAGAATGGGCCTGCTCCGCCCAAGCGACGCGGCGTCCATCGCAGACACCATTCCACGCGCCTTGACAAGGGTCTCGCGATACTCCTCCTCAGGATCGGAATCCCAGACGATCGCTCCTCCCACCTGAAAGGTAATCCATCCGTCGTGCCATTGCATGGTGCGGATGGCAATACTGCTCGTAAGCTCTCCTCCAGGCTTGATCCAGACCAATGCACCGGTGAACACACTGCGACGCGTCGGTTCGAGCTGGTCGATGATCTCCATCGCGCGGATCTTGGGCGCTCCCGTCACCGAGCCGCCGGGGAAGCTCGCGCGTAGCAGATCGACCAGATCCTGGCCCTGCTCCAATTCGCCCTCGACCGTTGCAGAGAGGTGCCAGACCGTGGGATGTGCTTCAAGGCGACGCGGAATCGTCACGCGGACGCTGCCGGGCACGCAGACCCTGCCAAGATCGTTGCGCTCGAGATCGACGATCATCGTCAACTCGGCGGCATCCTTCTCACTGGCCCACAATTCGCAGCGCAGCGCCTCGTCCTGAGCAACACTTTTCCCCCGAGGACGCGTACCCTTGATCGGCGTCGTGCGGACTCGCGAGCCCTGCATGCTGAGATACTCCTCCGGAGAAGAAGAGATCACCGCGTGGTTGCCGAAGCTAAACAACGCCGCGTAAGGCGCGGGGCTCGCCGCGCGCAGCCGGCGGTATATCTCAGGTGGCGGACTCGCGCAGGCCCGACCAAAGCGCTGAGAAAGGTTAACCTGATAAATATCGCCTGCCCGGATATACTCCCGGACGCGGGCCACCTGATCGATGTAGTCTTCCCTGCGAAAGTTGTCCCCCGCGCGCGTGGCGGGCGTCACGAACCGTGACACGAGTGCCTTGGCCCTAAGCGCGGGCGCTCGACCGCTCCCTTCGTAACGAATGAGACCCTTCCCACCTACGCCCGTAACAGATACCTTCTCGTAGAAACCGATCAAGAGATCCGGAAAATCCTGATCGTCTACTGCCTGGCGCGGCAGGCGCTCGATGATCCCTCCAAGATCGTAGCCGAGATATCCAACAGCGTGAACGCTCTCCCCCGAAAACTCGGCAAGCAGGTCGCGCAGAAACTCGAAGACATCCGCATCGTCGAAGCGCACGACATCACCTTCACGGCAAAGCTCGACCTGGCGACCACGCGCGATGAGCACGGCGAAGGGATCCGCACCCACGATAGCTGCGCGTCGACCTCCCGGCGCTTCTTGCGCCGTCTCGAGCAGAAATGCGAAGGGTTCACCCTGCCGCCGTTCGAATTCTGCAAGTACACCTGGATGAAATCTGCG
>CAYSMT010000424.1:0-3346 GCA_964432135.1 uncultured Acidobacteriota bacterium | reverse complement strand
CCAGTTTCGCTGCGGTGCCCTTGCCGGGTGGTGACGCTGCCGAGCTGGCCTGCGCACGGCAGCGTCACCACCCGGCAAGGGCACCGCAGCGAAACTGGCAAGACGCTCGTACCCCGCACAATCCACAGAGAGCAACTCCGCCCCCCAGATCGATCCGTCCTCTCCAAGCCCCGTTCCATCAAAGACCAGCGCGAGGGCACGTTCCAGACCGTGCTCAGCCATCACCGCCGCCGCATGGGCGTGGTGGTGCTGCACTTCGATCACGGGAAGAGCCGCTTTGCGTGCGATGCGCCGGCCGAGGCGAGTCGAATGCATGTCGGGATGGAGGTCGACAGCAACACATTCATAAGCGCGATCGAGAAAGCGCGGCAGGCTCTCGGCAACCTGCTCGAGCGCATCGACGGCCTCGGGGGTCGCGAGATCGCCGACATGCGGAGAAAGAACGATCTCTCGACCCTCCCCCAGAGCCATCGTACTCTTGAGCTCCGCCCCCATCGCGAGGACCGCCCGTCGCAGTGGCCTGGTAAGCAGCACGCTGCGGGGCGCGTAGCCGCGCGCGCGTCGCCAAAGCTGGGGCGCACCGCCTGAAAGCACGCAGATCGAGTCGTCGCAGCGTAGGTTGATGGGTCGGTCGTGGCACAGCAGCAAATCCGCGATTCCCGCGAGGCGCTCTCGAGCCTCGGCGTTACGCGTACAAATCGGTTCACCTGACCGATTGCCGCTCGTCATGACGAGCAGGTCGAAGGCTGGCGTTTCGTCACCTAGCAACGGCTCAAAGAGCAGCGTATGGAGGGGTGTGGTCGGCAACATGACGCCAAGGGTACGCGTATCGGGCGAGATCAGCTCCACGATCGGCAGCAGTAATGGTCCGGCATCTGAGCGCAAATCCGCAATCACGATGGGCGATTCAGGACCCTTCATCAGCTTCGCCGCATCTTCCGGCAGCTCGCACAACGCGCGCGCAACATCGAGCGAACGAGCCATCAACGCGAAGGGTTTTGCTGGTCGATGCTTGCGCTCACGCAGGGCGCTGAGCGCATGAAGCGAGAACGCGTCCGCGGCGAGCAAGTAGCCGCCAAGGCCCTTGACAGCAACAATCTTCGCGTGCGCGAGCGCTCTCCGCGCCGCACGCAGCGCGCGCTCGCCCAGCAGCTTGGCCGCTGCCGCACCTTCCAACCAGATCCGCGGACCACAATGCGGGCAAGCGATCGACTCGGCGTGGAAACGCCGATTCGTGGGATCTTCGTACTCCCGGCGACAGTCTTTGCACAAAGGGAAGCGCTTGAGCGCGGTGCGTTCTCGATCGTAAGGCATGCCATCGACAACGCTGTAGCGCGGACCGCAATTCGTACAGGTCGTGAAGGGATAGCCGAAGTAGCGTGATGACGGCGTCATGACCTCCGCGAGACAGTCCTCGCAGGCGACGAGGTCAGCCGGAATGGAAACTTTGGCCCGCGGATCGAAGGAACTCTCCACGATGCGAAACTGAGGCGTCTCCGCCTCACAGACGCAAGCCTTGTAATCGGAAACGGTGCAAGCATCCAAACGAGCCTGCCGCGGCAGGGCTCGAGGAAGAGCTTCGAGAAAGGCGTCGATACGCTTGCGGGGCCCGACGAGTTGCATGCGCACGCGCCCCGAGCGGTTCTGCACCCAACCACCAAGGCCAGCCTCCATGGCGAGACGTTGCATCGTAGGACGCAGCCCCACGCCCTGGAGAACCCCCTCCATATCGACGCTCACCTGTGTCCAATCGTTCACGCGTCCACCCGTACCTCTTGTCGCTATAGAAGTTCAGCCAAGCCTCGGCCACGAGCCCGCCAGGAATGCGACGCGCTCATTCTAGCAATAGCTCTTCCTTCATCCGCCAGAATGCGTACCAAAGCCAGAGCCTGGTCTGTCGAACAACCGCTGGACGCTATCGAAGCGCTCATCAAAACATTGCCGCATCGCAGATGAGTGGGAACCCGCATGATTCATGAACTTTCGAAGTGAAACGGGTGAGATGCCCTCTGGATAGCCCAGAGGGAGATCTTTGCCGGTGAGAGATGACCAGAAAGTCCGGGCCAGAAGGCTCGAAGAGCCCGGCCAGTGGGCAGATCCAGCGTTGCGGCCGAAGAACTCATGGACCTTGCGGGGCGAACCGGCAGTAAAGACGAAGATATCGCAGAGGCGCCTCCACTCTACAAGAAAAAGTAAACAACATGTCAACAGGTTACGCATTATTTACACATAATCGTTTTGTCGTAGTTATTACCTTCCCTATACTCCTACTCATACCACCACGCCCCGCCCGTCGAACGTGGGCCCGAAGACAAGGCGGCGCAATGACGATGCGGGCAAGTCCCGCCGAAGGAGAAAAACATGAAACGCAACGTTATCCTCCTGCTCGCCATCTTCGCCCTCCTGCTCACCATCCCGGCGGCCATCGCCGGCGAAGGACACGGGGGCTGCAAGGCCAGCACCCAGGAATGCCTGAATAAGATGGCGGCAAATCTCCAGCACAAAGGAATCATTGGCGTTGAAGGGGAGTGGGACGAAGCCATCAAGGGCTATCGCATCGATAACTTCATCAAAGGCAGCACGGCCGAGTCCGCTGGCATCATTCCGGGCGACGTTTTGCTCGCCATCAACGGCATCGCACTCTCTGACGGAGAAGCCACTCACGACGACGACGCGAATCGGAAACCAGGCGCGATGGCGACAGTCACCGTCCTGCGCAACGGCAAGAAGAAAAGCTTCGACGTCACGCTCATAGGCCTGACGAAGGAGCAAGTCGCTAAGATCATCGGTGCCCACATGCTCAAGCATGCTGAGGTCAAGCTGGCCATGGCCGACTAGCCCCGCCGCTTCCGGCCACGATAACCGCGAGCGAAGCCATCAGCTCTCTCGCGGTCATCGTGGCCCCAGCTCTGTCAGGGCTCGTATTCTTGGAGGCCTTTGTCAGCCGAGCTTGACGCGCAGCGTCGTTAAGAGCGACTGTGGATCGATCGGCTTCTGAAACACACCGGCGAGTCCCAGGTCGACGTAGTCGGTCGTCACACTCATCGTGTCTCCTACTGACGAAAGCATGTAAACCGGCGCCTGATTTCCCTCGGCCTTGAGCCAGCGCGCAAGGCGCGTGCCCGCGTCGACCTCCTCCATCATCAAGTCGACGATGATCAGGTCGGGTCGCCGCTGCTTGAAGAGCTTGAGTCCTTGTTCCGCACTCAAACCTTCGACCATTTCATAGCCGTTGGCCTCAAGGATGATTCGCATCGAATCGAGAAAGTCCTGATCGTCATCAACATAGAGTATGACCTTCTTGTCATCGTTCATGATCTTCCCTCGGCGGAGAATGGCTGCTCTT
>CAYSMT010000423.1:0-3350 GCA_964432135.1 uncultured Acidobacteriota bacterium | reverse complement strand
CGGCGCAGCCCGATGTTCTCGAGGCGCAGGCGACGCTGGGTCAGCGCCTTCTCGACGAGCAAGATGACCTCGTCGTTCTGAAAAGGCTTGGTCAAGTAGTGAAAAGCACCCCGCTTCATCGCCTCGACGGCCGTCTCGACCGAGCCGTGGGCCGTCATCATGATGACCTCACGCGTCGGGTCGTCGGACTTGAGCCGCGCGAGAATCTCGAGCCCATCCTCGCCAGGGAGCAGGAGATCGAGCAGGACGAGATCAACGGGTTCCCTCGCGAGCTGGCTCATGGCCTCCCGGCCATCCTCCGCGAGAAGCACGCGGTAGCCGCCGCGCAGCTCGAGAAGCGTCCCCAGCACATCCCGGATGACGTTTTCGTCGTCCACGACTAGGACCGTGATCACCTGCGATGCCGTCACCTCAACCACCCCTTCTGCCGCAGGAAGATCATCCCGCCTGGCGGGAGATGGTCTCCTCGGTCGCCGCCGGCAGCAAGACACGCATCGCGGTCCCCTTGCCAAGCTGGCTGTCCGCAACCAGGGTTCCGGCGTGCTCGCGAACGATCGCATAGCTGATCGACAGGCCAAGTCCCGTACCTGCGCCCGCCTCCTTGGTCGTAAAGAAGGGATCGAAGATACGGTCGCGCAGCTCTTCCGGGATGCCGACCCCGTCATCGCGCACCTCGAGGCGGGCCATCCCGTCGCGCTCGACCCAGGCACGCAGCTCGACCTTGCCCGGGGGGAGCACGGCATCGAGCGCGTTGAGCACCAGGTTCATCACGACCTGCTGTAAGCGGGCGCGATCGCCCAGGGCGAAGACCGGCCTTTCGCTCGGCACGCAGCACAGTGTGACGCCGCTCTTGCGAATCTGGGCACCCAGCAGGCCGACCGTCTCCTCCGCGAGATCCACGAGATCGACAGGGCCGACGACCATCGCCTCGCCCTGACCTTCACGGCTGATGCTCAGAAGGCCTCGCGCGATCTGCGAGGCGCGTTGCGTCTGCTTGATGACCTTCTCGAGCAGACCGCGACGCGGGTCGTCCTCTGGTGTCTGCTCCATCAACATCTGTGCGTAGGAGGACACCCCCGTCAACGGTGTGTTGACCTCATGGGCGACGCCCGCGGCGAGCATCCCGACCGAGGCGAGCCGGTCCTGCTGGATCAACTGCTCTTCCATGCGGGCCTGCTCGGTGACGTCGTCGAGAGTCAGCAACAAACCATCGACGCCGTCGGGAGCGCCAAGAGGGCTCAACGAAAGGTTGAGCAGCCGCTCGTCCCCCTCGGCCACCTCGATTCGCAAGCGAAACAAGCGCTCCGGACGCGAGAGAGTGTAGAGCGCCGAACGCAGATGCGGAACGAGCCCCGCCGGCAGCACATCGACGTAAGAGCGCTCGAGGGCCTGCTCGCGGGAAACACCGAGCAGCTCGCTGAGCGAGGAGTTCCAGTGCCGAACGAGGCCCTCGCGATCGATCAGGGCCAAGCCGATCGGGCTACCCTCGAGCAAAGCTTCCGTGCGGTTCTGCAAGCGCTGCACGAGGGTTACCTGCTGCTTGAGCTCGCTGAGGTGAAGCGCACTGGCAACAGCCGCCGCTGCGTGATTGGCAACACCGCGCAAAAGATCGAGATCGTCGCTGTCGAGCAGCCCACCATGCCGGCGTGAACCAACAGCAAGCAGGGCGATCATCTGCTCTTGCACGCGCAAGGGTACGAGGACCTGGACGCCGCTCATGTGCAGCGTCGGCAATAACTCGGGGGCATTGGCCACATCCGCGAGAGCGATGAGCTTGCCCCGCTCGAGATTTTCGCGCAGATCACCCATGACCTGCGCGGCGACGGGGCGACGCGTGATGGGATCGAGCGGCCGGGGCAGCTCACCATCGATCAACAAGAGGCGCACCGGAGAAGCATCGAGCGCCTCGCCGATGCGCTCTTGGAGCACTTCGGTCAAACGCGGTAGATCCTGCTCGGCGTTGAGCTCGCGCGCGACGCGCTCAAGAGCGCGACGGAAGCTATAGCGCCGGCGGTAGACCATACGCCCGATGAGATCGCGAACGCCCGCCCGGACAGCGGGCACCAACCCCGCCGTGATAACCGCGGCAACGAGCTCCGGAACGCGGCCAGCGGGCTGCGCGACAAGGGGCACGAGCCAGCGCGCCAGGCTGAGCAGGCCGAGGAAAAGCACGCCCGTCATGCCGGCCATCGCGATGGCCTGGATCGCGCGACGTCCGAACAACGCGAGATCCATCAAACGATACTCGAGCACGGCCCCGGTGAAGGTCAGTGGCACGAGCACGAGAAAGGGCAGAGCGATCCAGCTCCACGCTGGCTCGCGGCCCGTGAGGATCTGAGGCAAACCCGAAAAGGCGAGATAGGGCACGATGCCAAGGGCCGTTCCGGCAAGCATCCAGCGCGCCTGCGCCCGTTCCCCGACGGAACGAAAGCGGGAGATCGAAGGCACGAGCAGCGTGAAACCCGCGACGAGACCAAACGCGAACCACGCAAGTTCCCAACGTGACTGCAACCGGTCGAGCAACCACAAGGGATCGCTCGAACGCAACGCACCGCTCAGGCCTGCGAGGTGAAGCTCAACGAAGAGCAAGGCCATGGGAGCGGCATAGATCACGGGCAGCCAGCGACGCTGCGAGCGTGAAGCACCGCGCAGGCGAAGAACGAAGTGGATCCACAGCGCAGGGAAAAACAAGCGCGCCATCCGATCAACCCAGTAGAGCACCCAGTCAAGAGCCTCGGCACGAGCGGACCAGCTCACACCAAGCACGAGCGCTCCTGCAAGACACCAGGCCGCAAAAATGAAGTCCGCGCGACCTCCGCGCGGACGGATGAGCACGGCGATCCCACCCAGGCAGAAGAGCAATCCGACCAGAGAAGCGACGATACGCGCCGCATGCCATTCGACGATCGTCCCCACCGACAAACGCACGGAGCCGGCTTGGCCGTAGCGTAGAATACGCAACCCGACGACCCGTCCGGGCTCGAGGCCCGCCATGAGGTCGTCGGCCACGAGCTGACTGACGACCGGTGCGCCACCGATCTCGAGCACAAGGTCTCCGGCCTGGAGACCGGCGTTCTGAGCCGGCGAGCCGGGGACAACCCGCACGACGCGCGCGGAGCTGCCGTCGCTGTGAATCTCGAGCCCGGTCCAGGGCCGCATCTCACGCCAGCTACGTCCTGCCGAAACGACAAGCAGGCCGATGATGCCGATGAGCAGCAGCAGATGAAGGATCTTCAGCGGTTTCATCGCGCGTTCCCCCGGGCTCTCAGAAGATCACCGCGAGGCCGCCGGAAACGCGACGCTGGGCGAGCAGGGCGAGGCGACCGCGCTCGCGCTCCACCTCCTCCGTT
>CAYSMT010000422.1:0-3356 GCA_964432135.1 uncultured Acidobacteriota bacterium | reverse complement strand
GATAGCCTGCCCAGCGGTCCTCGAGCGAGCGCACACGGTCGAAGCCGTCGCTTTTCGCCTTGGCTCGCGCCTCCTTATCGAGTTCGGGAGTAGTGAGGGAGTAGATGATCGAGTTTCCGTCGGGCACCCAGGCTAGGCCCGCGAAGTGCTCGAGTCCATCGAGCACTCTCCGTCGCTTTCCTCCAGACAAGGCCGCGACATAGATGTCCGTTTTGCCTTCGTCAGTCTGGGCGTAGGTAAAGGTATTTCCGCGGGGAGACCACGCAAAGCTCTCGAGCAGCCGCGCTGACTCACGCAGCAACGCGCCGCTTTGCGCATCGCGGAACTCCGTCCAGCTTCGGCCGTCTTTCTTCGGGATCGAAGGCTGGCGCTTGTGAACGGCAAGCACAGAGCCGTCAGGAGAAAGAGCGAGTCCCGTGACGACCTCCATCTCGAGGATGTCTCGGAAGTCGAGATCGTGGGTGTGGTCGACTCCCAAGATGAGGGGAGGATCTCGCTTGTCATCGACCCAAGTCGCGCTGAACTTCCAGGGCTTGTCGATTTCTGGGTCGTGGACCAGCTTGACCGCGAGGTCGTGTTGGCCTGGCTCGAGCGCTAGCTCGAAATGCTCTTCACCGTCGAGCTTCTTCCCATCAAGAGTGATCAAGAAGGGATGGTCAGAATCCGCAACAAGGCTTCCCATGTAAAAACCCTCACTGCGCAGTGAGCACATCAGATACTTCACGGCAAATCCGGAGGGAGTGTCCAGCTTGAGCACCCCGTCATGAGCCTCCAGCACCTCGCGCCCGTCGGTCTTCTCGAGCGACTGCGGCGTCTGCTCCGCCAGGGCGAGAAACTCCTTCGCGCCGAAGGCTTTCCCCTCGTCGTAAAAGGCCGGGACATGGAGTTCGCGGGTGGGAAGGCTTACCCATTGAACGATCTTCAGCTCGTGGGCGGCGCTTTTCGCGGCCTTTTCTTCCACGGCTAGGAGCGCAGGGAAAGCGAGTGCGACGAGCAGAGCGATGGCGAGACGGCGCGCGAGAGCAGCGGGGGCGATCACAAGGATTCTCCTTCACAGGCACGAGGATCATGGTCGGAAGCCGCCAGTATAAGCAGGTAGCGGCAAAGTTATTCTACGCTGCGGCAGTGAGTCGTCTCATTCAATCGGGGTCATTGCCGCGCTGGTGAGGCACAATAGACCAGAGGCGCGCGCGTGCCTCTGCGTTGATGGTGGAGCGGTGAAAGGGCCGTGTTCGAGCGAGCTATGCCGCATGCGTGTTGCGCGAAGGGAGAGATGGCGATGGCACGAGGGAGTTTCGTAGGTTGCACTTGGCAGCGTGGCCTCGTGCTGGTCGCGTTGGTCGCAGGTGCCATCAGCACGGCTTCGGGTCAGGATGTCATTTCGCTCAAGGTCACCATTCTCGCGCGCGAGTTTTCCCAGGGCGAGCCGCTGCGTATCGTGGCGCGTTCACGGGAGGAACTCGCTTCGCTCAACGCGAGCCTGCGCGGGCAGAAGTTGAGCATGGAGCGGATCTCCGCGAACGCGCAGGGTGAAACCTGGGTCGGTTGGGCGGTGATCGCTTTGCTGGAAGAGGCGGGGCCCGTCTTGCTCGAGCTACGCGGGGTCACCAAATCGGGCCATCAGGTTGATGCGAGCCGCGAGTTGCAGGTCGTCGACAAGGGCTATCCCACAGAGCGTCTCAAGGTCGAGCCGAAGTACGTCGAGCCGCCTCAGGCGATTGCGGATAGGATTCGTCGTGAGAAAGCGCGCCTCGCGAAGATCTACGAGCTGCGTACCCCCCAGTGCTATCCCTGTGAGCCCTTTCTGCGACCGTTGCGTGGAGGTAGGACCTCTCCTTTTGGCGTGCGCCGCGTGTTTAATGGCAAGCCGCGCGCGCCACACTCGGGGCTGGATCTTCGGGCTGCCCAGGGTAGCGAGGTGCGTGCCTCGGGTCCGGGATACGTCGTACTCGCCGCGTCGCTGTACTACTCCGGTAAGCTGATCATCCTCGATCATGGCGGCGGGTTGTTCACGCTCTACGCGCATCTGTCGCGTTTCGAGGTCCGTGAAGGCGAGATGGTCACGCCCGGGCAGATCATCGGTCTCTCCGGTACGACGGGTCGCGTCACCGGGCCGCATCTTCACTGGGGAGCGAAGATCGGTTCGCAGCCCTTCGATCCCCGAGCGTTGCTCGATCCGGTGCTCTTCCGATGAGGATCGTCGTTACCATGGGACCGGCTTGCGCCACCTTGCCAGGGCTCGCGGTACTTCGCGCGGCCGGTGCTGATGATCTCCGGCTTAACGGATCTCATCTCGACACCCCAGGTCTCTCCCTGGCCTTGGCCGTGGCAGAACGTGCTGGTTTCACGACTGATGAGATCATCCTCGATATCCAGGGCGGCAAGACGCGCCTTGGAGCAGTGGGATCTGTCGACCTACGCGTTGGCGACAAACTCGTGCTCGGTTGCGGTGGTCTCGAAGTCGATCGGCCGGCATTCCTCTCGGCGTTGCGCGTTGGTGACATACTGCGAGTCGACGACGGAAGAATCGCCCTCGAGGTCGAGCAGATCCTGCCGGGTAACGTCGGCCTACGCGCGCTCGACGAGGGACGTGTGCTGCCACGCAAGGGGCTTGCGCTCGTCGGCCGTGATTCAGGACTGCCACCAGAGCTGCTGACCCAGGACTGCGAGTTGATCGCCTGCGCCCTGGCGCACGGTGTTCGACGCTTTGCTGTTTCTTACGCGAATACGCCCGCGCTGATCGCCTGCGTGAGGGAAAAGGTCGCGGCGCTCTCTACATCGCCAGCGGGAGACGCATCGGCCGACGAAGCTGAGACCAACCATCTCGAGGTTGGGGGCCGGGGAAACCCGGGCCAGCGGAAAGCCGATGCGTCCGCTTGCGCAAGCGGGCCAGCGACCGAGATCATCGCGAAGATCGAGCATCCTCTCGCGGTCGAGCGGCGGGCTGATCTTGCTGACGCTGCCGACGGGATCTGGCTGTGCCGCGGTGACCTCGGGGCCGAAGCCGGGCTCGAGCATCTTCCGCACTTGCATGAGCGCGTGCTCTCCGATGTGCTTGGTCAGACGTCGCTGGCCGTCGCCGGGCAGCTATTGCACCACCTCACGGTGAGCGAGCGCCCTACCCGCTCAGAAGTCTGTCATCTCGCGGACCTGGCTCGACGCGGCGTCGATGTCTTCGTCCTCTCCGACGAGACGGCGACGGGTCCCAACGGGCCGGCTGCCGTGGGTTGGCTGCGGCGCATCCTTGGCGCTAGCATTTCTGATCGCTGAAGGGCACGCGAGCAGCTCAGGTGCCCTTACGGGCACCTTACTGAGCGCCGATCGCGATGCTGCCGTCGCGTTGCCTGAGAGCGCTC
>CAYSMT010000421.1:0-3366 GCA_964432135.1 uncultured Acidobacteriota bacterium | reverse complement strand
AGAAGCTGTCCGTGCTTTGCGCGGCCCTCGAGACGGCGGGAACCCGACCGCTCGAGATCGACCCCGCGCTCTTTGAGAACAGCCCCCTCGCGGAGCTCTCGCGCAGCTTGGTGGCCTACTCGGCCCGTCTTCGCGGGCTGCTCGGTGGAGCCTCGAGCCAGTCGAACGAGATCGTTTTGGTGACGAAGACTCTCGAAGAGTCGGCGAGCTTTGTCATGACCCACGCTGATCGGCAGTCGGAGCACACCAACCAAGTCGCCGCTGCAATGGAAGAAATGAGCGCGACGACGAGCGAGATCGCCGAAACGGCGGCGCGGGCTTCGGAGTCTTCGACGAGCATGGCTGAGGCTGGGCGCGAGGGGCTCACCGTCACAGGAGCCGTCGCCGAAAGCGTCGGCGAGGTCTCGCGGCTATTCGAAGAGGTCACCGCATCGGTGCACGAGCTCCGCGACGCCTCTACGGAGATCGGAAAGGTCGTGCGCGTCATCGAGGGCATCGCCAACCAGACCAATCTCCTCGCGCTCAATGCCTCAATCGAAGCGGCCCGCGCTGGCAAGCACGGAAGGGGTTTCGCGGTCGTCGCCGACGAGGTGCGCCAGCTCGCCGTCGAGACGAAGAAGTCCACCGAGGAGATCACGCGCACCGTCCGTCATAACAGCTCGTTGACCGAGCAGATCGTCACCGCGATCGGCCGGGGAGACGAGATTGTGCGAACGAGCGTAGCCCGGGTCGATGAAGCCAGAAGCACCCTGAGCGAGGTCTCTGCAAGCGCGGGCCGCGTGGACGAGATGATCGCAACCATCGTCACGGCCACCGAGGAACAATCAGCGGCGATTCGCGAAACCACCGAGCACACTGAGCTCGTCGCACAGCTCGCCCGGGACACGGCGGGCAGCGCACGCGGATCCCATCGCGCCTGCGAGGGGCTCAGCGATGTCGCTCTCGCCCTCGAGAAGAGGGTCGCCGCCTGCGAGATCCCCGCTTTGGGAGCCGTTCCTCTCGGCGATCCAATCGAGATGCATGCGAGCTTCGCGGCGCTCTGCCGTTTCGTCGGAGACATCCTGTCGACGGAGCTCTTCCTGCGCATTGGGCACGACTACGATGGCGCTATCCGTGACCTTGGCACGGGACGTGTCATGGTCTCCTTCCAGACCCCCTCGACCTACATCGAAGCGCACGAGAGCTACGGCGTCGTACCGCTCGTCGTTCCCCTGGCAGACGGAGAACCCTTCTACCAGAGCTCGATCGTCGTCCGTGCAGACGCCGGAATTAGCTCCCTCAAACAGTTAGGGGGAAAGAGCTTTGCTTTTGGCGACCCCAAGTCCTGCGGCAACAAGGCCATGCCCGAATCGATGCTTCGTGCCTGCGGCGTGGCGCTCACGGATCTGGCCTCTCACGGCTTCGTCGGCAATCACGACAACGTGGCGCGTGCGGTGCTCAACAAGGATTTCGACGCCGGCGGCCTGATGGCCTCCGTCGCGCAGCGCTACCTCGGCGAGGGCTTGAAGATCCTCGAGACCTCCGCGAAGATCCCCCAGTTCCCGATTTGTGCATCCCCCCGGCTGAGCGATGAGCAGTGCGAGCGCCTCATTGCAGCTTTCGTTTCCTGCCGTGACGCTCAGCTCTTCCAGGTCTTTGGTAAGAAAACCACAGGCTTTGCGAGGATCAGCGACGCGGACTATGACCCCGTGCGGGAGATGCTCCGCAAGCTGGGCCGCTGACGATCTTGATCTCCTGAGGAAATCCCTCGGCGCGCCGCCTTCGGTCTCGCAGTGTCCCCAAAAACCACGAGCGCCTCGATGCCCTGCCCAGGCGGAATCCGGCCGATGCCCTCCGGTCCGGTCACGGATAGCGCCGTCGCCCACGCGTCGGCAACGAGGGCCGTAGGAGCAACCACACTCACGCTGAGCGTCTTCTCGACGGGCACTCCGCGCAACGGATCGATGATGTGACTGAAGCGCCGGCCGGCAATCGTTTCACCCCGCGCGTAGTGGCCCGAGGTACAGATCGCAGCGTCTTCGAGGAGGATCTCGGCCCAGTTGCCCGAGGCGCTCGGAGACTTGAGCTGCACGCGAAACGCACCGCCGTCCAGAGCGCGACCAAACACCCTCAGGTCTCCCCCCACATCGACCAATCCCCCTGCAAGCCCCGATGCCTCGAGCAAGACCGCCGCACGGTCGATGCCATAGCCCTTCGCGATCCCACCAAGGTCGATGCGCGCTTCGGCATCCCGCTTGACAGCATCGTGCTCACCGAGGCTGATCTCGCGCCAGCCGACGAGGGCCAGAGTGGTGGCGATCTCCTCCTGCTCGGGCAAGCGTTGTCGGAGCCCTGCGACCCGCCACAGCTCGATGAGCGGGCGGCAGGTCACATCGAAGGCGCCACCGCTTTGTTTTCCCAGCGCGCGGGCGGCGCGCAGCACGCCGAGGGTCTCATCGCTCAGCGCGACGGCCTCTCCCGCACGGGCGCGATTGAGACGGGAGATCTCGGAATCATCGATCCAACGACTCAACAGGGCCTCGACGCGACGCAGCTCGACCTCTGCCTGGACGAGAGCAGGCGCAGCGCGAGCACTCTCAACCCGCGTGACGACCACCGAAAGCCGACACTCGGTGCCCATGATCCCTTCGGGCGCAACGCTGAGCGCGACCAGCGGAGGAGGACTTCCGACCGTTTTCCAGAGCCCGGTGGCGGTCAGCGCAAGCAGGACGAGGAAGGCAGCGGTGGAGAGCAGCTTGCGCGTCCTTCCGACGGACATGGCGTTTCCTCGCTAGGGTTCCCCCAGGATCTTTTCCTGGGAAGCCGTCATTCTGGCGCGAGCTTGTCAGAGCAGGCAAGAATAGCGTATGGAGGTCAGGTCATGCGGCTGATGCGATGGATCCGAGACGACCACTGTAGGACGAGGAGCTGACACGATGCATGTTCGCCGTCTCCAGCTCCTCTCGGGCGCACGCGACGCCACGGGGATCGCCGTTGCCATCGACGTCCTGCGAGCCTCCTCGCACATCGTGACCCTTCTCGCAGGGGGCGCACGGCGCGTCGTCCCCGTCGCCACGGTCGCATCCGCCCGCCAACTCAAGCGAGAGCACCCCGATTGGATCCTCGCCGGAGAGCGCAACGGCCTGCCGCCGGAGGGTTTCGACATGGGCAACTCGCCGGTCGAATCCGCACGGAGGGAGCTTCGAGGCCGAAGCATCATCCTGACGACTTCCGCTGGCAGCAAAGGGCTCGTCGCCGCGGGAAAGGTCGCCGACGAGGTCATCGTGGGCTGCTTCCTCAACGCGGCGGCCGTTGTGAGTTACCTGCGCGCACGACAGCCGAGCAGCGTCAGCCTCCTCGCCCTCGGCGTCGGGGGTGAGTCCCCAG
>CAYSMT010000420.1:0-3368 GCA_964432135.1 uncultured Acidobacteriota bacterium | reverse complement strand
AAGGCTTGCGACCAACATCAAGGAGTTGCGGGAGGCCAAGCTCCAGGCGGAAGAACAAGCTCGCGCCCTCAACCAGCATGCCCTTGAACTGCGTCAAGCTCGTGAGAAGGCCCTCGAGGCCTCGCGGCTCAAGTCCGAGTTTCTCGCGAATATGAGCCACGAAATCCGGACACCCATGAATGGTGTCATAGGAATGGCTGGTCTGCTGCTCGAGACTGATCTCGACGAAGAGCAACGCAGTTGGTTGCGTACGGTCGTCGAAAGCGCGGACGCCCTCGTGCGCATTATCAACGACATTCTCGACTTCTCGAAAATCGAAGCGGGCAAGCTGGAGCTCGCTGATACTGATTTCGATCTCATAGTGACACTCGAACAAACCCTTGAGCTATTCCGCTTCTCGGCCGAGCAGAACGAGCTAACCCTTCTCCTGGAACTCGACCGAGAGCTGCCGCGCCACGTTCGTGGCGATCCCGGACGTCTGCGTCAAATCATAACGAATCTCGTCGGTAACGCGATCAAGTTTACCCATCAAGGGGAAGTTCGCGTCACAGCACATGCCACGCCGACGGCAACAGGGCACGAACTCTTCGTCTCGGTGCGGGACACGGGCATTGGAATTGAACGGCGCGATCAGGCAAAGCTCTTTCAGGCGTTTACACAAGCGGACGGCTCCGCCTCACGACGCTACGGTGGAACAGGGCTCGGATTGTCGATCTGCCGCCACCTGACGGAATTGATGGGCGGCTCCATCGGCGTCGAGAGTACACCCGGAGAGGGGAGCCACTTCCATTTCTCCCTGCGCCTCCGGCCCGCGAGCGCGACGCCACCAGACACCCCGGTCGCCGACACGCTGCCCGTCTCTTCTGCACATGATCGACTGCGCGGTGCACGCATCCTCGTCGTTGAAGATCACCCCGTCAATCAACGCGTCATGCAGCGCATCCTCGAACGCTGGGGTGTCGATGTCTCGCTGGCAGCGCACGGAGCCGATGCTCTTGAGCAGCTCGCGGCAAAGCGCTTCGACCTCGTCCTGATGGACTGCCAGATGCCGGTCATGGATGGTTACGAAGCTACCCGGCGCCTGCGCGAGAAGGAGCGCCTCACGGGCGCGCCGCGACAGCTCGTCGTCGCCTTGACCGCCAACGCACTCGACACCGACCGCGAGCGATGTGTCGCAGCCGGGATGGACGATTACCTCGCCAAACCCATCAATCCTCCGGCGCTGATGGCGCTTCTTTCCACACTGCTCGAGCAGAGCCGCATCCCCATTCCCTGATACACACCTCCCCCTGCATGCACATCCCAGCGAGGCAAGCCGAGCGGAGCTCAACCCTCCATCGCCATCCGCAGTGCATCGCGTAGCTGGTCGAGTTCGTAAGGTTTCTGGATGAAACCGGCCAGACCCGAACCCGCAAAGCGACTCGTCGCATCCTGCTCATTGAAGCCACTCGAGAGGATCACGCGAATGTCCGGATCGATCCGCCGCAGCTCCTCGAAGGTCTCGACCCCACCCAGACGCGGCATCGTCATGTCAAGTAATACGACCGAGATTCTCCCGGTCAGGGTCACGTAAACCTCGAGTGCCTCGATACCATCGCTGGCGACGACGACCTCGAAGCCCAAGCGTTCGAGCATCATTCGACCAACTTCGCGAATCATCACCTCATCGTCAACCAAGAGCGCGACACCATGGCCATGCCAGGATGCCGCCGTTGCGCTTGCCTGGATTCGCGGCTGGGCGCTCTCGCTCGAAGCCGGGAGCAGCACCTTGAAGATCGTTCCTTTTCCCGGTTCACTCTGGACATCGATCGCGCCGCGGTGACCACGCACGATGCCCATTACCGCAGCTAGTCCGAGTCCGCGTCCCGTGAACTTCGTCGTGTAGAAGGGGTCGAAGATACGCTTGAGGGTTTCGCTGTCCATGCCGGCACCGGTGTCGGAGACCTCGAGGAAGACACAACGACCTGGCGCAAGACCCCCTTCAAAGGAGGTACGAGTCAGATCATTCTCGTCACAATCCACCTCTCCGGTCGTCAGACCGATGATGCCACTCCCCTCTCCAAGAGCCTCTGAAGCGTTCGTGATCAGGTTCATCACGATCTGTCGCAATTGTGTCGCGTCGGCCTCCACAGCGGACAAGTTCGTTGACAGCTCCAGCTTGAGCACGGCTTTTTTGGAAATCGACACCTCGATCAAATGGAGCATCTCGCGCACGATTTCTGACAGATCCACCGGCTCGATCACGAAACGGCCTTTGCCGGAGTAAGCCAGTAATTGCCGGCACAACTCTGAAGCCCGGGTCGCGGCAGCCTTGATCTGCGCGATGTTCTCTCGGATGGGCGAACCCGGTGCGAGATCCGCCAGCGCCAAGTCTGCATTGCCCAACATGCCGACGAGCAGGTTGTTGAAGTCGTGAGCAATGCCTCCCGCGAGAATGCCGAGACTTTCGAGCTTCTGGGCCTGCAACACACGGCTCTCGAGCCGGCCCGCCGCCTCCTGCGCTTGGAGAGGTTCCGTAACGTCAACTCCGGAGGAGAGGATTCCGCTGACTGCACCATTGGCATCCTCGAGGTAGGCATTGCGCCACGCGATGACTCGCTGCTCTCCTCCCCGGATCACGATGGGATTCTCGTAGGTCTCGACCAAGCCGACCTTCTTCTCCATCACACGGGCGAAAACCTGCCGCTGTGCCTCACGCTGCGCAGGCGGAATAGCTAGCTCGAACCAATCGCGGCCAAGCATCTCCTCCTCGCGATAACCGAGGACTTCGCAGGCTTTGGGGTTGACAAGCACGATGCGCCCATGAAGATCAAGGCTCACAAAGATGGCCTGAGCCAGGTCGAAACAAAGCTGAGCCCGGTTGCGCTCGGACTCGAGTGCAGCGACAAGCGTCTCATCATAGGAGCGGTGAATATCCGCCATGCCAGCCCCTCCGCAGGCCTTCCAGATGCTGCCTGCCCCCGCCGAACAATCCACCGGCGCCCTCGCCGACCCCTCACCGAAACCGAGCGAAGCGACGCCACCACCAAGATCCTACGTCGATGGGCTCTCGAAACAAGAATCTTCAAAGACCTTCATTGAGCGGACTCGCACGTCGCCCAACGAGCAAGATGGCTCGTGATGTGCTCGATCACAGCCGCATGCTCCTCGGCGCCCTTACCCTTCACCCACAGCGGCGCCCCAAAGCACAGGTGGACCCGGCGCGAAGGATCAATACGTCCAAAGTCTTTGATAAAGCGTGCGTTGTTCCATGCGTCGGTCTTGACGGCCAGCGGCACGACAGGTACGCCTGCGCGGCGCGCAAGCATCGTCCCGATGCTGTTGAACTGCGCGGGATCGAAGGACCGGGTGCGCGAGGTCTGAGGAAA
>CAYSMT010000419.1:0-3372 GCA_964432135.1 uncultured Acidobacteriota bacterium | reverse complement strand
CACCGAGCTGCTGGCGGAGAGCGAAACCTGGCACCATCGCCATGTGCTGCTCGTTCCCGACAGCTTTGTTGCCTGGGAGGGTTGGGTCGATCAGCTCCTTGCGGCTGCGGGCCCGAAGATTCTCTCCTTCGGCGGCGATAAATTGCACCCCGCACTGCTCATCGCCGGCGAGACAATGCGCCGCTTCGGCGGCCTACGTCGCGAGCTCGAGCCACTGGCGGCCCTCGCTGAACTGCAGATACGCCTTGGCCAGATCGATTTCACGACACCCTATTCTAAGAGTGGGTGATCTGGAGGAGGCCATTGCCGCGACCGTTCAAGAATTTGTCGTGTTCTTTACTGATGAGGTTGATGAAACAAAGCGGCTCAGGAATTGTGAGTATGAACAACGGGAACAACAGTAGCCGCATTCAGAGAACATCGCTGTCGACTGCCGTTCCCGTAGCACCGGCGCGGTTGCGGAAGGTATCAATAACCGCATTCAAGTCATAAAAAGCTGCGCGCGCCACGGCACACCTGAGCGCTTATCTGCCGAGCAAAAAGTAAATTACTTGCGCTTTGTGACTTTCGTTGTACTTCAACGATCACCTACAACGGGACTACGCAACGGAAGCCTCGACTTATCTCTAATTATTACTATGAGATAGACTGATGGCCGGAGAGTCGGAAGCCACGATGAACATCTACCTGCGCCGGGGGCGCGCAGCGTTGATCACCTTCGCCTGCGAAGGGTCATTGATCGCTGCACTCCTTTACCTACTTGCTCATCTTGAGATTCCTGGTCGAGTTTCCTTTGGGGTTCCGCTCGCCGCTGCGGCGGGCTTCACCAGCTTGGTCGCGCTGTTGCTCATGCTGACGCGGGAGCTGCGGAGAGTTCCTGGTTTCCGCTTTCGGCATGAGACGCTGCTCACCGCGGCGCTGATCGCGGGCATCGCCATTTCCGGAGCGTTGCTAGCTCGTTGGCACTTCAGCCGCCAAGGCGATCTGTACGCAGCGATCCTCTTCCAGTCGGCTGTGCTGATCCCCGCCCTGATACTCTCCTGGCGCTGGTTTGCGCGACGAGCCCGAGTTACCGGATTCTGCAGGGAAAAGGTGGCCATCCTGGGTACGGGGGAGCTGGCGCGCCAGGTAAGCAGCTACATCGATGAGTACATCGCTGCGGACTTTCGCGTCGTGGGCTTCATCGGCGAAACCGCGGATGATTCATGCCAGCAACTCGGGCCTCATCCGCGCCTAGCCACGCTCGACGCCCTCGAGCGCCTGTCCCCGACAAGGGTCGAGCGCGTTATCGTCGCGCTAGAGGAGCGCCGCGGGATGCTCCCGGCGGATACATTGATCGATCTTCGCTTGCGCGGCGTTAAGTTTGAGGAGGTCGCGCCCTTCGTCGAACGGACGAGTGGTAAGATCCACGTCGACGGGCTTTTGCCTTCCCTGATTTTGTTCTCTGACGGTTTCCGCGTTTCGCCGCTGCGCATGATCACCAAGCGTGTTTTCGACTTTTTGGCTTCGGGAGCGCTGCTAACGGTCACATGGCCCGTGATGCTTCTGGCAGCGGTGGCGATTCGTCTCGATTCGAAAGGACCAGTCTTCTACCGTCAGGAGCGGGTTGGCAAGCACGGGAAGGTCTTTCAAATCTTTAAGTTCCGCTCGATGGTCAATGATGCCGAGAAGCTCAGTGGTCCGCAGTGGGCAAGTCAGAGCGACGTGCGCGTTACCCAGGTCGGTCGTTTCATCCGAAAGTGTCGCATCGACGAGCTACCGCAGATCATCAACATCTTCAAAGGCGATATGAGCTTTGTTGGGCCGAGGCCCGAGAGGCCCGTTTTCGTCACTGAGCTCGAGCCGCAAATTCCCTATTACAAGTTTCGTTCCGCCGTTCGCCCGGGCCTGACCGGCTGGGCTCAGGTCTGCTATGCCTACGGCGCCAGCGTCGATGACGCGAAGCAGAAGCTCAAGTACGACTTGTTTTATCTCAAGCATGCAAGCCCCATTCTCGACTTGTGGATCGTGCTCAAGACGATCCGTGTCGTTCTCTTTGGTGCTGGCGCACGCTGATTTCCGTGTCGTCATCGGACTGGACCAAATTCCGAGCGGGACCTAGTTTCTGCACGGAGGAGGACGGCATGACGACATCCGTAGCCTGTCGCCGGAAGCAGACCCGTCACGAGATTCCCGTCGAAGAGGGTGCCACGGTGAGCTTCAACTACCCGAATCCGGCGGGAGAGCATGTGACGATGACCCTACGAGATATCTCCGCCTCTGGGATCTCCTTCATGATCGGACGTGAGCTGCCGGGGTTGGATGAGGGGCGCAGTATCAACGATGTCGCTATCTCCTGGGGAAAGAAGACCATCCATGCCGATCTGTTGGTGATGCATCTGACGCCGGATGCGAGCCCAGGGTCTGTGTGTGGTGCTCTGATCTATCCGACAAATGACGAGGATATCTTGGCCTTGCAAGCGCTCTCGCGCGTCATTTGATCTTATCTAATCCCGGAAGATTCAAGCTGTCGCCGAGCTCGCCGAGTGCGGTCAGGTCGATCAAGCCCGTGATATTCGTGAAGACCATCTCGCGTTCCTCCGAATCGAAGACCATCACGACCAAACCGTGGATCTTCTCGGATCTCTCGAGCACCAGGACGACAACCAAGGAGCTCCGATCGCGTGCTCTTGCGAGTCGTTTCCATCCCTCCTTTTCGAGGGTGCTTTCGATTCTCCGCATCTCACCCCGCGCCGTATCGAGCTTCTCCGGTCGAATGGTCACGATCAGGGCGTCGACTGATTCTAGGCTGGCGATTGTCGCGGCGGCGCTGTCGTCCTTGCCGGCGAATGCACTCGAGAGGGCATGGAGGATCGCTCCACCGACTGAAATTTCGACCTCCTCGCCAGTTTCATCAGCGAGTTCGAGAAAGATGGAACCGTCGACACGGCCAGGAGGAGGAGATTGGGCGCGCAGCGCCGCGCCTGCGATGGGCAGGACGAGTGCCATACAAAGGACGCTGCGTGGGAGAATGCGATGAATTGTCATTTGAGGGTCTCTTTCGTGGCGGGTACCGGATAGGCAGGCGCCCCGAGGAGCGGGAAGCGGTCAAGAGCAGGGGCGAGCTGGTTCCTGAAGACCGTCTCGAGAGTGGCCTTCTCACTGCTTGAGATGGCCCTGTTGGTCAGTGCGAGAGCGATCCTCAGATCCTTGGCCGCCTTGGAAAGTTCCGGAGACATGGCCTCCTCCCGCGGTGGGGCAGGAAGACCGATCAACCCCGCGATGAGCACCATGGCAGCGATCGAGGCAGCGGCGAGTCCGATGCGCGTCAGCCAGAGCCCCGAGGAGGATGCTCGTTTTTTTCGCGGCTGCTCAAGCGTTTGTGCCCAGATG
>CAYSMT010000418.1:0-3374 GCA_964432135.1 uncultured Acidobacteriota bacterium | reverse complement strand
GACATAATCCACGTCCAGCCCGTAGAGCGAGGCGCCGGCGACCATCGTGTTGAGACTCCCCGGCTCCCGCTGGCTCCCCGCAAAGCTGCGCAACCCGTCGACAATCGCCTTGTTGGAAAATCGGCTTCGAGGGTTGTGGGAATGGTCGCACCGTTGAGGGCTCACCTCACACGCCTTGTGTAGAAGATTCCCATGAGTGTTTTGCGGTAGCATCGTTCCATGTCGGCCGTCTTGCGCGTACGTGATCTCAAGAGCCCCCTCGTCAATCCGCTCAGTCTCGAGTTGCGGGCCGGGGAGTGCTTGGCGCTCTCTGGGCCTTCAGGATGCGGAAAAACCTGCCTGCTGCGCGCGCTCGCCGACCTTGATCCGAGTCAAGGCGAGGTATGGCTCGACGGCGTATTGCGCGAGGAGATCGCTGCGCCTCTTTGGCGCCGCAGAGTTGCTCTGCTTCCGGCGCGCAGCGCCTGGTGGGAGGATCGAGTGGAGGATCATTTTGCGACGCCACAAGAGCTTCCCCTCGCGCGATTGGCACTTGCACAAAATTGCTTGTCTCGCTCGATCGCGAAGCTTTCGAGCGGACAACTCCAGCGTCTCGCACTGCTTCGTTTGTTGGCAAACCAACCGCGGGTCCTCCTCCTGGACGAGGTGACGGCAAGTCTTGACCCTGAGAACGTGCGACGGGTCGAGGTCTTGATCAGCGAGTACTGCGCTTCTCGGGGTGCAGCGGCGATCTGGGTAAGTCACGATCCCCAGCAGATCTCGCGGGTTTCCCGTCGCCAGCTCGTCCTCGGCCCGGGAAACGTGTTTCAGTCCGGCGCATGATCCAGCTTGGCATCATCGATCTCGCCCTTGCTGCGGGCCTCGTGCTGGCGCTCGCCTTCGTGACTCGGCTGCGACGCCTTGGGATCGCGAAGGACTTGGTCGTCGCGGCTTCTCGTATGACGATCCAGTTGCTTCTCGTGGGGCTCGTGTTGCGGGCGCTCTTCGCGCACGCGGCGCCATTCTGGATCGGGGTGATGACCCTGGTGATGCTCGTCATGGCGGGCTACGAGATCAGGGCCCGCCAGAGGCGGCGCTTGCGAGGAGGCTGGGGCTACGGTGTTGGGGTTGGTTCCGTCTTCATCTCTTCTTTCGGTGTGACGGCCATCGCTTTGCTCTTTGTCGTCCAGCCGCTGCCTTGGTATGCACCGCAGTATCTCGTCCCGATACTCGGCATGATCCTCGGCAAGACGATGAGCGGTGTTGCCCTGGCCCTCGATCGCGTCACCCAGGGTGCCTGGCAGGGGCGCGAACTCATCGAGCAGCGTCTGATGCTCGGACAGGATCGGCGCGAGGCGACGAGCGACCTTCGTCGCGATGCCGTGCGGACGGCGATGATCCCGATCATCAACGCGATGGCGATCGCAGGGGTCGTCAGTCTTCCCGGGTCGATGACGGGACAGATTCTCGCAGGCTCCCCGCCCTTTGAGGCAGTGAAGTACCAGGTTCTGATCATGCTTTTTGCAGCGGCAAGTAGCGGCACCGGCGTGCTGATGGCCGTCTGGCTCGGTGTGCGCCGCCTCTTCGACGAACGCTCGCGGCTGCGGCTCGATCACCTCGCCGGGGACCGGGAGTTGTAAAAAGGTGCCAGTCGTTCCTTCGAAAGGGGGGGCACCTTTCTGCACGGGGCAACCGACATGTGCGATATCGTTGACACGAGATGGCGAAGATGCCGTTTGGAAGATCAAAATGAGGGAATCGTGCGGCAAGGCGTTGGTGGGGGCTTGAACTGAAAAGGTCTAATAATGAGAAATCATGCGGTATGGATTCCCGTCGTATTCATCGTCGGCCTGCTGGCGGCAGCCGCACTTTCGTCGCCGTCTGGGATGGATGCGGATCCAGCTTGTCTACTGGTTGAACCTGTTATCTGCCGATCTTCCGATGGCAAGGGACCTGCGATAGCCCGGATAGATCGCAAAGCCATAGAGTCGGTGTATGCGCAGGCTAATGTTCACATCGTGTGGCTTCAAAGTCGCTATCTTGATCACACAGGGGCCAGAGATGGGATTTTAAATGTAGACGAAGTGGTAAAAATCGGGCTGGCGCGCGGTCTTTGGGGTACTGGCGTTCCCCGTCTCAGCTTGGTCTTTGTCAACGCGATCAACGGGAAGAAAGGGCCCCGCGGGTTGGGAATGAGTCCCGGGTCGCTGTGTTTTGTCGCCATGCCGAAAGCAGCGACAAATCCGGCGATGGAGGTCTTCGTTGTTGCCCACGAGATGGGGCATTGCCTTGGGCTCATCCACGCCGTCGACGATCCGAAGGTTTCCAGCGACAAAGCAAGCATTATGGGCGAAGGCGAGTACTCGGAGCGAATCGGGAAAAACGCGCTCATGCCGGCCCACATCCGGCGCATTCGCCAGAGTGCGCTGCTCTTGTGGTCAAGGTCGACCTCATCATCACCTTCTCGATCGAGGCGAAAAGAATAGGAAGCTAAAGTCCGCTCTCGCATTCAAAGCAGACAGCTTCAGGGTAAACTGAACGAGTTCATGTCTTCCCGGGATCGTGCTTCTTCGCTCGGCTGCATCTACGGAAGGTGTTGCTCAACAAGGAGACTCTCATGATTTACGACAGTCGTCGTCGCTTTCTCAAGCAGCTTGCCACAGTCACGGGAAGCGTCGTGCTCGTCCCCGTCGTTACAGCCTGCGGCAGAGCTGGCGGTGCCCATGTTCCGGCCACTCCCGCAGAACCCGCGACTCTCCCCGCGCCCACTTTCTCTGTGCCCCCTCTCGTACGTCCTGCAGATTGGGATCCCATAGTTTTCAACCGCATACGCGGAAACGCGGGCGCCATTCCCGAGAGCTACTGGCCTTCGATCAACGGTCCCAATAGTGTCACCAAGCATCTCGGCAAGCATCTGCCCTATCGACCTGAAGTCGACGTGAACCTGGTGCCGGAGGGCTATCTTGCGTTGATGTGGGGCGACGCTTCGAAGGGATATGCTCGGCATCCGAATGTGCTTCGCAGCGAGTCGAACGCGATGCAAGGGCACTGGTACAACTGGATCCGTATCCGCAAGGCCGATCAGGGCGAAGCGGAAGAACTCGAGAGCCGTTACAGCGAATGGCCGAGCACCGTCGAAGGAGACAACGGGGCCTACGCGGTCTTTGGGGAAGGCGAGATCACGGCCGACAGTGGTCGCAACACGATCTACCTCGCGGCGTTGCCGACGGGGCTTAGCTCAGGCGATGAAGTGCGCGTCCATGCTCACTGTCTCACCCATGGCGAGTACGTCGACTTCATCTCCATCTAACCCCGTCGTGGGGCATGGCTTGGATTGCGCGGATTGTCCGGACCGTGACACGTTGGCGTGTGTTAGACAGAGTGGGAAGGCCGAG
>CAYSMT010000417.1:0-3385 GCA_964432135.1 uncultured Acidobacteriota bacterium | reverse complement strand
TCGGTTCAAATACGAGCGGTTGCCGTGTCGGCGGCGGTCTCGTCGCCAGCCCGGATGGCAAGCTCTTCGTGGCCGTCGGGGACTTCGAATCGGCCTCCGACGCGCAGAATGGCGCGAGCCTCTCGGGCAAAGTCTTGCGCTGCGAGTTCGATGGCTCGATCCCGGCCGATAACCCAGACCCAGCGAGCCTTGTCTTCGCGAAGGGCTTTCGCCAGGGCTCCGATCTCGCGCTTAACCCCAACACGGCACGTCCCAACGGCACGCTTTACGGTACAGACCAGGGCGAATCGACGGTCTACGATGAAATCAACGCCATCAAGTCCGGCGGCAATTACGCTTGGGACCTCAACAGTGGCAACACCGGGGGCAGCTATGACGACCCCCTCGTCTCCTACAATCCCGTCGTGGGCACCGAGGCCATCGCTTCCCTCTCACGCAACAGCTTCGGCGCGGGGCATATCGGCTCGCTGGTCTTCGCGTGCACGAGCGAGGATGAGCTACGCGAGACCAAGCTCTCCGGCGCCAACCTCGACACTGCGGACAGCACGGCCGTCTTCTACGATCCCGACGGCGACCGCGATGGTACGCCGGACACCCTCTGCCCGAAGCAGGTGCGCGCGCTGGCGCTGACCGACGACGGCAATCTCTATATCGGCAACGATGGCGCTAACCCCGGCGTATGGCGAATCTGGTACGACAGCCCGGGACCTCGGGAGGTCTCGGCTCCCGGCAGCCCGGTCCAGCTCACAGTCAAGCGCTCGGAAAGCGATCTCACTGTCGGCTGGGAGCGGCTTCCTGATCTCGACATCGGACGTCCGAGCCGTAACGGTGGGCAGCACGTGGAAAACTACCAGATCTGGGAGGGCTCGCTTCCGCTGTCCGGAACCTACAACCACGTTTCCAAGCTGACGACAAACGGTACGCCGGATGGCCCGGCCAGGATGACGGCCTCGATCACTCCTGACTCGGGAAACCGCTACTACCTTGTCTCCGCCCAGGGCGACAATCTCGAGGGGTCCACGGGCAAGGCGAGCAGCAACACCGTCCGGACGACGGGCGCCGATTACTGCGATACGATCGGCTGGGGTAATACCGTGGGCAAGTGCGCCTCTGAGTTCGTTATCCCAGGCACGAGCAACGCACTCAAGCTGACGGACTACAACCCCCACTCGCCGACCTACATGCAGGAGCTTTCCCTCGCTGACTACCGCGGCCAAGTCTACAAGCTCGCGCTGACTTCTGAGAATTGCTTCTGGTGCAAGGTCGAAGCCGATCAAGAGGCCAAGGTCGAGCGCGATTTCGGACCCAGAGACTTCGTCTTCCTCTCGGTTTTTACTGCGACGTACTCATCATGGACCGTGATCCCGACAAACGAGTGCGCCAGCCGAATCCTCGCCTGGGCCAACGCACACAACAGCAAGAGCCCGATCCTCTGCGACGAAGATCACGATGGCGATGGCAAGGGCGACGCTACGGTACAATGGGATGTTTCTCACGGTGCCCCGCAGAACTTCTATGTCGACCAGGGCAACGTGATGTATAAGTACGCCCGCGGTGCCCAGTTCGAAGCCGATGTGCGCACCGCTGCCGGCCCTGAGATCAACGCGGAGACTTGCGAGTGAATAGAGATCCTCTTGGCAACAACCTGAAGGAGCGGCGGCTAACGCCGCTCCTCTCCTTTGTACTCATCTTCTGCCTCGCGTGTCTACCGGCGTTTGCCGGCGACAACGAGGCCCAACAGGCCCCTCAGGCAAGCGACAAGGTCGCGATGGATGGCTCGGACAACACGGTCACCGAGGCACTCCAGGGCAAAGAGGGGATGCGCATCCAGACGATGTGCACACACTGCAACTCGGCCAACATCCAGGTCGGCGGGCTCAATCAAGATCTCGCTCCGCTGCAGCGAGATGGCTTCCCGCTTTTTGGCGGCATGGCCACCTCCTTCATCCTGACCGTGCTCCCCTCCGACACCGTGGCGGAAGCCCAGGTCACTAAGGGCCCGGGCGAGGTCAGCCAGCCATCGACCGCGGCGGGTGGCCTCGTCCAGCTCCAGGAGGCAACCCCGTCGGAGCTACCTCGCATCGATCTCAGTGCGGAAACAGGTTCTTATGCCACGCGAAGCGGAACGATCCGCGCGGCGGGGAAGCTGACCTCCTGGCTTTCTGGGGTGGCCACCTTCGGTCGCACGCAGGTGAGCCCTGTTGATGATGATGGCGATGGTTGGCACGACGTAAGCGAACTCGATCGCAGCTTCACCGAAGGGCAGCTCCGCTTTCGACTCGGCCGAGATCATGAGATTGTCACCGCCGCCTCATGGATCGACGAAAAGAGCATCGAGGGGCGCGGCGGCTTTGATCTACTGAGTTATCTATCAGACCCCGGGCGACGCTTCGCCTGGAACAGGGAGGACGCTTTCATTCTGCGGCGCGAGTACCGAGCTGGCTGGACCTGGCGCATGCGAAGCGGCGGGCAACTCAGCCTCAAATTACTCGAAGCGACCCGTGACCAGGACGTCTTCTCTCAGCTCACCGCGGCACCCTTCCCGGATCTGAACAAGCTCGAGCGACGCCTCGGCATCTTACAACGCCAACGCTGGGGTGCGCTCCGCTACGAGCAGCCGATCGGCCTGTCCTGGAGGGTTTCGGCAGGTGTCGAAGTCGTCCACGACAAGGCACGAGCACTGGTCAAAGACAGCATCACTCCTATCGAGGAAGAGTACCTGAAGACCTGGTCCGGCTATGCAGATGCTTTCTGGACCATCTCGCCAAAATGGGACATTCAGCTTGGTTTACGACGCGATGATGATGAAATCTTCGGCGCTCAGACCTCACCCCGGATGACGCTGCGCTATTTCCCAGCACGCGGCTGGCAGCTCCGCGCCATCACCGGCCGCACCTTCCGCGTGCCGAAGTCGATCTTCTCCGAGGTCTGCTGCGGGCAGCAGCTCCAACGCAACGTGCTTGAGAACGGCACGATTCTCGTACGACGCGAGGATGCCAGGACCTACGGCATCGAAGGAATCTACCAACCCTCGCCGAAGTTCAAGGCCAGCATCTACCTCGCACGCACCGACTTCACTGACCACATCATCCGTGTCGTCGGCCGGAGCCAGAGCTGGATCCAGACCTACGCGAACGTCAACGTACCAGGCGCCCGCTCCGAGACGGCTGAGTTTGCGGCAAACTGGAAGCCCCTTCCGGGACTCTCCCTCGACGCCAGCATTGGCTGGCTCTCTTTCCGCAGCACCGGGGCCGACCCGATTGCTACGATTCGCGAAACGATCACGATTCTCACTGAGGTCCCGATCGCAATGGATCGCGTGCCCTACCGACCTGGGCGAACGGGTTCTATATCGGCCAGCTACCGCTTTCCCAAGGGCTACTCC
>CAYSMT010000416.1:0-3388 GCA_964432135.1 uncultured Acidobacteriota bacterium | reverse complement strand
ACCGGACCCGGCCGATCGCGCGCCGCAAGCGGCGGATCTCACTCACGGAGCTCGGCGTCGACACCGTGTTTCTCGCGAGCCCCTCCGCCGTCGAGGGTTTGTTGGCGCAGACCGAGATCTCGCATGGGGTAGCGCTGATCAGCATCGGACCCTCGACAACGGCCGCCCTGCGCGCCGCCGGCTGTGAGGTTGCCGGAGAAGCGAAAGAGAGAACCCTCGAGGGACTCGTGGAGGCGATGAGATGAAGCTCTACCCGACATCAGACAGCGCACCGGGACGCATCCGGCCGCGGCGGCTGCGCCGAACAGCCGCGCTACGATCGATGGTCACTGAAACGCGACTGAGCCCCGAGCAACTCATCATGCCGCACTTCGTCTTGCCCCGGGAAAAGGGCGAGGAAGCCATCGCCTCGATGCCCGGCATAGCTCGCCTCGGTCAAACGGATTTGCTGCACCAGGTGGAAGCGGACCTTGAGCTAGGCCTTCGCAATGTCCTTCTGTTTGGTCTCGTCGAACCAACAAAAAAGGATCCCGCGGGGCAATCCGCGGCGGATCCGTCGGGCCCCGTGCCTACGGCGGTCGTCGCACTCAAAAGCGCGTTTGGAAGCGATGTACTGGTCATCACCGACGTCTGCCTGTGCGCCTATACGGACCACGGGCATTGCGGAATCCTCCATAAGGGCGCGGTACAAAACGATCTATCGCTACCCTGCTTGGCCGCGATGGCCGTCGCGCACGCAGAGGCCGGTGCGGACCTCGTCGCCCCATCGGATATGATGGACGGCCGTGTCGCCGCGCTGCGCGATGCTCTCGATGAGCACGCACTCGGGACCACGGGCATTCTCTCCTACTCGGTCAAGTACGCATCGGCCTACTACGGGCCTTTCCGTGATGCAGCGGCCTCGGCTCCCGGCGCGGGCGACCGTAAGGGTTACCAGATGGACCCGGCCAACCTCCGCGAAGCCATCAAAGAAGCGCTGCTCGACGAAGGGGAAGGGGCTGACATGTTGATGGTCAAGCCGGCCCTCGCCTACCTGGACGTCATTCGCCGCGTCAAGGATGAGACGCTGCTTCCCCTCGCGGCGTACAACGTCTCAGGCGAATACTCCGCGGTCAAAGCTGCAGCCGAACGCGGCTGGCTCGACGAGGCGCAGATCGTGCGCGAGAACCTGCACGCGATGCGACGCGCCGGTGCGGATGTCATCATCACTTACCACGCGCGTGACGCGCTGCGCGGAGGCTGGCTGTGACGGACGAGCGACCCAGCTCAGAGGCCCTGTTCCAACGTGCCCTGAGAGTTCTCCCCGGAGGAGTCAGCTCACCGGTACGTGCCTTTGGTGCCGTGGGTGGAGCACCCTATGTCGTCGCGCGCGCACGCGGCGCCGAGATCGAGACGGTTGAGGGCCGACGCCTGCTTGACTTCGTCGGCTCCTGGGGCCCCCTGATCCTCGGTCATGCTCACCCGGAGATCGTGCGCGTCATCGCGGAAGCGAGCCAACGAGGCACGACCTTCGGCGCACCGTGTGAGCTGGAAATCGCGCTCGCCGAGCGCGTCGTCTATCTCTACCCCGGCCTCCAGAAGGTCCGTTTCGTCTCTTCAGGAAGCGAAGCGACGATGAGCGCTATCCGCCTCGCGCGAGGCCACACAGGGCGCGAGCTCATTGTGAAGTTCTCCGGCTGCTACCACGGCCACGCGGATCACTTGCTCGTCGATGCCGGATCGGGGCTCGTGACCCTCGGCCAGCCGAGTTCGGCGGGTGTGCCCTCGGCCTTCGCGGAGAGGACCCTCGTCCTACCGCTCGATGACCGCCTCGCGCTCGACCGCCTCTTCCGCGAGCGTGGTGTCGAACTCGCAGCTGTGATCATCGAGCCGGTCCCGGCGAACAACGGCCTGCTGCTCCAGCGCCGCGACTACCTCGAACATCTACGCGACCTGACCCGCTCCCACGGCACGGTGCTCATCTTCGATGAAGTCATCAGCGGCTTCCGCCTCGGTGCCGGCGGGGCAGCCCAACGCTACGGCATCGTTCCCGACCTAGCGACCTTCGGCAAGGTCATCGGTGGTGGCCTTCCGGTCGGCGCCTTTGGCGGCCGCGCAGAGATCATGTCCCACTTGGCCCCCGAGGGCCCCGTGTATCAGGCGGGGACGCTCTCGGGCAATCCCGTCGCCATGGCCGCCGGACTGAAAACCCTCGAAATTCTCGAACGCGAGGGGGGCTGGGAGCGCCTCGACGAGCTGGGACACCTGCTCGAGCAACGGGTGAACACCGCCCTCGAAGGAGCCCGTGAGCCTGCGCAGCTCGTACGCTTCGGCTCGATCTTCTGGCTTTGCCTGCAGCCGGGAGAACCACCACGCTGCGCCGAGGCCATCGCCACGGGAGCCGCTGAACGCTTCAAGAACATTTTCCATGGCCTGCTCGAACGCGACATCGCCATCGCTCCCTCCGCCTACGAGGTCGGCTTCCTCTCGCTCGCTCATACAGAAAGTGACATCGAGCGTTTCGCGGTGGGCCTCGCCGAATTGGTCTGAGGCATGCCCCCTGCCCGCCGGCTCTCGATCATCATTCCGGCACTGAACGAGGAGCGCTGCCTGGGCGAGACCCTCGAATCCCTGGCATCCATGAGAACCGAAGGCCACGAATGCCTCGTCGTCGACGGCGGCAGCTCGGACGCGACGCGAGAGATCGCCGAGCCGCTCTGCGATCGCGTGCTGATTACGTCGCCGGGTCGAGCCCGTCAGATGAATGCCGGTGCGGCAGCAGCGTCGGGAGACATCCTCGTCTTTCTGCATGCGGACACGCAGCTCCCTCTCGGGGCGACAAAGGCCATCATCGCCGCGATGGAGCCAGAACAAGCCCGCGGATGGGGCCGCTTCGACATTCGGCTCACCGGAGCACATCCGCTACTCCGCATGGTCGAGGCGCTGATCAGCCTGCGCTCACGACTCAACGGCATCGCGACTGGCGATCAAGCCATCTTCGTCCGGCGTCAACTTTTCGAAGAAGTCGGGGGTTTTCGCGAGATCCCACTGATGGAAGATGTCGCTCTCGCGCGCGCGCTGCTCCAGCACGGTCGACCCCACTGCCTGCGCCAACAGGTGCGCAGCTCTTCGCGGCGCTGGGAAGACAAGGGCATCTGGCGCACGATCTTCCTGATGTGGCGGCTGCGCTGGGCTTATGCCCACGGTGCGGATCCCCACGATCTCGCGAAGCTCTACGACCCGCCCAACAGGTGTCCGTCACCCTAATACAGGGCGCCGCGCTGTTCGCACTCAAGTGCGAGTAGCGTGGCTGGAGCCTTTTGGCCGGACACCTTTTTCTACACATCTTGTGAGGTGAGCCCTCAACGGTGCGGGCCCTCCCGCAACCCGGTGGCTGCGTTAGGGATCC
>CAYSMT010000415.1:0-3392 GCA_964432135.1 uncultured Acidobacteriota bacterium | reverse complement strand
TAGCGCCCCTTGATCTGCCCATCCTGTGCGACAACGATCGCCGAGTTCGTGGGGCGTGTCCCGGAGGGGTCGATGCCCTGGACTCCGAGGAGCATCGGGGCACGTCTCGAGCGGGCAAGCCAAGCGACGATGTCATGGTAGTCGTCGTGTTGCTCGTAGGGGGCAAGAATCGCATTCTCGGGCCAAACGATCAGCTCCGCAGCACCCGGGTCGATCCAGTCGGCTGTCATGCGCTGTTGTTGCGCGACAACACGAGGTGTTGCCTTCGCAGAATGGTCGAGGCTGGGTTGCACGACGGCAATGCGTGGTCCCTCGAATAGCTCAAGGCTCGCGAGACGTAGCGCGCCATAGCTCGGCAAGAACACGAGCACGGCGCACGCGGCACCGACCCCAGCCAGCACGCTTCTTCGGCTTGCCGGGCTCTCCGGGGCGAGTCGCCAACGCAACCATTCGATGGGGGCGCTCCAGACGATCATCGCGAGCATCGAGAGGCCAAAGACGCCGGAGATATCGGCAAACTGAATTAGCCAGGGCCATTGAGCAAGCCCCGTGCCGACCATATACATCGTGTAGTCGCCCGGGTCGAGAATGCCGCGGGCCCACTCCGCGGCGCCTGTCGCGAGCGGGATGATGACCCAGGCGGGCCAAGATGTTGCGCGGCGCAGGCCAGCGGCGAACAGACCGTGCAGGCAGTAGCCCCACATGAGCAGGGGCGGCAGCACATAGGGCACGAACCAGGCGTACTCTTTGAGCGGTTGATGCGCCCAGATCGAGAAGAGCAGGATTCCTGGCATGAACCCCAGCAACGGCGCTTTCCAACGCTCGTGGACGGCCGGAAGCATCAAGAGCGCGTAGCCCAGGCCAGAGAAGATGCCGAGGGTGTAGTAGTTTGCTTTGAAGAGAATGAGCGCGCCGGCGAGGCTCAGGGCGAGAGCCTCTGCACCCCGGCGCCAGCTCCCGAGGGTTGGTGCGGTGCGCGGTTCATCGAGGGCGGAAGCGTCGCTCTCATCGAGAGTCATGCGTCATCGTCTCGCCACGCCCGCAGCACGAGAGTGGCGTTCGTTCCGCCGAAGCCGAAGCTGTTGGAAAGGGCAATACGCGGGGCGTAGCTCTTTCCGCCCTCGCGTACGAGCGCGAGATGGGCGCAGCTCTCATCGAGTTCATCGACATTTCGACTCGGGGAGAGGAAGCCCTCACGCAGCATCTGCACCGTGTAGATCGCCTCGAGTGAACCCGCCGCGGAGAGGGCGTGGCCGGTGATCGATTTCGTCGACGAGATGTAGGGCTGACGATCGCCGAAGAGGATCTGCATCGCGCGGGCTTCTGAGGGATCGCCCTGGGGCGTGGAGGTTCCGTGTGCGTTGACGTAGTCCACGGCCTCGGCTGGCAGACTCGCATCGTCGAGGGCCTCGCGCATCACCGAGACGGCCCCCTCGGGCCAGGGGACGACCATGTCCCGGCCATCCGAGTTTGCACCGAAGCCGATGAACTCGGCGAGGATCGTTGCGCCTCGAGCGCGGGCGAAGTCGAGATCCTCGACGAGCAGGATACCGGCTCCGCCAGCGATGACGAAGCCATCGCGGCTCTTGTCGAAAGGTCGCGATGCTTGCTCTGGGCGATCGTTGAAGCCGCGCGATAACGCGCGCATCGCATCGAAGGCTCCGGACTCACACCAGGAGACCTCCTCTGTCGCCCCGGCGAGCACCTGCTGGTAGCGGCCCGTCTGGATCATCATGCGGGCCAGTCCGAGGGCGTGGGAACCGGTCGAGCAAGCGGAGGACACGGCCCAGCTTTCGCCGCGCAGCCCAAGGGCCACGCAAACGTTCGCCGCTCCCGTGGAACACATGGCGTGAGGGACGGTGAAGGGGTTGACGCGGCGTGTGGAACGGTGGGTTTCGATAGCCCGATTTGCGAGGTAGTTCGCTCGCGGCGAGCCAGAGCCAGAGCCGATGATGACCGCAATGCGCTCGCCGCGGAGGGTGCGGAAGTCGAGCCCGGCTGTCTCCAGCGCCTCCCAGCTCGCACGGAGCGCCATCTTGCCCGCGCTGCCGGCGTTCTTCGACTGCCGGCGATCGACGAGCGGCGATTCTGGCTGTGCCTCGGGCACGCCAGCGACCTGTGAGGCGATGCCCATCTCCGACCACTCGGGAAGATGGACGATCCCGGAGCGTCCCGCGCGGAGATTCTTTGTGATCTCCTCAAGGCCGGTTCCGATGGAGGACACGGCCCCCATGCCGGTGATGACAACACGCCTGCTCTTCGCCATGTCGTTCCCTCTCGCGTCGCTCCCGGACGTCGCTGATGAACATGATAGCGCGAGGGAAGGCGGATTCGCTAAGTGTTTATATGACAGATACTTGACGCGATAGAGCTCGCGGGCACATCGAGATGAGGGCCGGGATTGCGGGTGGGATCAGCCGGCAGGATGCGTCGTCGTCAGTGAGGCGAGGCCCCAGTCGATCGGCCAGACAGGCACTTCAGCACGGTCGGGACCACGCCGAGCCGCACTGAGAACCGCCTGGGTGGCCGCCATCAAACCCTCGGCGTCGGGCCAGGGTCCATCGGCGGCGATGGTGACCCCAGCGAGACGTGTGCCATCGTTTTCGCCGGCGCCGACCTCGGCGAGAGAGGCCCTAACACGGGCGATGGCCGGGCGGGTGTCATGGCAGCCCGGCAGCAGTAGTGCCAGGAGATTGCCATCCCAGCGCCCGCCGGCATCGGAGCCGCGAACAGCACGCTGGAGTGCGCAGCCGACACGCCAGCCGAAGCCGTCGGGGTCGGAACCGCCCACCTCGGGCAGAGCCTCGCGCAGCTCAACGAGAAGTAACGCGAGAGGTAGGCTTTCGTCGGCGGCGTGGTGGAGTGAACGTTCCACTTGGTGTGCGAAACCACGTCGGTTCGCGAGCCCTGTGACCGGATCAACGAGGTCGAGGCGCCGGATGCGGTCGGCTTGAGCGCGCACATCACCCTCACGGCGGGCCAGGCGCGCGCGCAGGGCCGTAATCTCCTCACCGAGGGATTGCCAGCGCTGAGAGAGGCGTTGTACGCCGCCGGCGCAGATCGCGGCACCGGCCAACGCGGCGAAGCCCGCAAATATCAAAGGGCGCGATGGCAGGAGGAGCACACCGGGCGCTAACGCCATGATGGCGAGACCGGCCGCCATGAGGTGAAAAGCGCGGACGCCGCTGGCACGCCCTTCACGAAGCAGGCGATGCGCACCGAGGATCAGGCCAACAAGGCCTGCCGCAGCGAAGGCCGTCGACCAGCGCGCACCCACGAGCGTGGGGGCGGAAAGCGCCGCCAGGGTTGCGGCGATGAAGGGGCCGAGACCCTCCAGCGCGACGAACTTCACTCGATGACCTCCTCCTTCCATGCTCGGATCTCAACCGCCA
>CAYSMT010000414.1:283-3392 GCA_964432135.1 uncultured Acidobacteriota bacterium | reverse complement strand
CGCAGGAACAACTGGTCGAGCTCGTGACGCGGGTGTTTGCTCCTCGACCCAGTGACAAGGCGCTCGCCGTGTTGGTCGATCTCCCGGACGGCGTTGTCCAGGACAACCCGAGCTGGGCCGAGCGCCGAGCGATGGCAACCGACTGGGCTCGCGAGCTGGCCGGCGCCAAGGAGGAGCTCGGGCTCGACGCCGTGCATCTCGTGCTCTACCGCAACGCGCGGCGCAACAACGCTGATCTTCCCGCGCGGGTTACGGTTTGTGGCGGGGAAGGCTTGCTTGAGTGGGGCGACGACGCCGGAAGTGATCAGGCCCTGACAGAAGTTTTCAAGCAGCATCAGATCCTCCTCGCACCCACGGAGTTTTCCGCGACGGCGCCGCTCAAGCTCGCTGCTCGTCGCTATGGATTTCGTGCGGCGACGATGCCGGGATTTTCGCCGGAGATGATTCCCGCGCTTCGGCTGGACTACGGCGAGATCGCTTCGCGTTGTGAGGAGCTACGCACCCGGCTCGACGTTGCTACGGCCGCGCGGATTCACTTCCTGGTCGAGGGCACGGCTCATGATCTGACCATCGACCTGCGTTTCCGGGTCTCTACGGCAAGCGGCGGGCTGCTTCGCCGGGAGGGTGTTGCGGGCAACTTGCCCTCAGGGGAGACCTACATCGTGCCTTACGAAGGCGAGCGCGAGGGCGACCCGAGCCGCAGCGAGGGCACGATGCCCCTTGAGATCGACGGAGAGCTACTTTACTACCGGGTTCGTGCGAATCGTGTTGTCGAAGTGCTCGGAGATGGCCCCCGCGCTCAAGCCGAGCGTGAGGAGCTTCATGCCGAGCCGGCCTACGGCAACTTGGCCGAGCTCGGGCTCGGCGTCTTGCTGGCCTACGGCATCGAGCCCATCGGCGAGTTGCTGCTTGATGAAAAGCTCGGCCTGCACATTGCGACAGGTCGCAGCGATCATTTCGGAGGACAGGTCGGGGCGAGGAACTTCAGCTCTCCCGATAAGGTCATTCATATTGACCGCGTCTACATCCCTCAAGTTCAGCCGCGCGTGGAGCTTGCTCGGGTCGATCTCGAGCAGGAGGATGGCTTGTTGATCCCGTTGATGCGCGCGGGTCATTACGTCTAGAGTCTGCCCCGACGTGTCGCAACCACCCGCCGAGGAACTAATGATGACCGATCTGCTCAGCCTGTCTCCGCCGTCTTTTTGTGACTTTCTGGCCGCCGAGGGTATCCAGCGTTTTTTTCTCGTCTGGGACGATGCGGCCGAGCGTGTGCGCGTTTCGCACCCCCAACTCCAGTCCCTCGCCGATTTTTTCGCGGCCGATACCCGGGACTTCGATCAGCATGAGGGCTTCTTCGTCCAGCGCGCTCCAGAGACCGGCGTGCTGCAGGGTGCCTGCGTGCATCGAACGTGCCGCGGACAGGCGGCCGGGGGCGTGCGCTACTGGAGTTACGACAGCGTGGAGGATTACCTGCGTGACGGGCTGCGCCTCGGCCTGGGCATGACCCTCAAGAACGCCCTGGCGGGCCTATGGTGGGGTGGTGGTAAGGGCGTCATGGCCAAGGGTACAGGCGCTGCAGATGCCGAAACCCGGCAGCGGCGCCTCGTCTACGAGGAGTATGGCGCTTTCATGACCTCGTTGCGGGGATGTTATGTCACGGCCGAGGATGTCGGCACCGCCGTTCCCGACATGGCGGCGATCTTCTCGCGCACGCGTTTTACGACCTGCATCCCGCCGGAACTCGGTGGGAGCGGTAATCCCTCGGTGCCGACCGCGCTCGGTGTTGTTCGTGGGATGGAGGCCGCCCTCGCGCATCTCGAAATGGGTTCTCTCGAGGGTAGGACGGTGGCCATGCAAGGGCTCGGTCACGTCGGCGAGCCGCTGATCAGCTTTCTCGCCGAACGCGGTGTTGCTCGCGTCGTTGGCACGGACATCGATCCGGCGCGGATCGAGACCCTGCGTTCGGCTCATCCGGGTATGGAGCTTGAATTGCGCGTCGTGGCCCGTGGCGACAACAGCGTGCTCGCAACCAAGGCCGATATCGTCGCGCCCTGCGCGACAGGCGGCGTGCTCAACCCGAAGACGATTCCCTTGATCCAGGCCCCGATCGTCTGCGGTGCCGCCAACAACCAGCTTGAAGATCCCACGCGGGACGATCTCCTGCTCGAGAAGGCCGGAGTGCTCTACATGCCCGATTTCCTCGTCAATCGCATGGGCATCGTCGCTTGCGCTGATGAACAGTTCGGCTCTGTGGATGATGATCCCGCGATCCAGCGTCATCTAGGAGATCACTGGGACAACAGCATCTACCGCCTCTCGTTGAGCTTGCTCGAGCGCTCGCGGGCTACGAAGCGCCCCTTGGCGCGTGTTGCCCTGGAGCTGGCGGCCGAGCGCTCCCGCGAGCTGCATCCGATCTGGGGACATCGGGGCGCGCAGATCGTTCGCTCTCTCGCCGCCGGCGGTTGGGCCTAGTTTTTTCGCGAGCGTTCCAGAATCGACTTGAGGGAAGTGACCGTCTTGTCTCGTTGCACCTCGCTCAGTTCGAGGATCTCCTGCAGTGCGAGGCCGATCTGCGGGATGTAGCTCGAAATGTAGCTGCGCTTGTTCTCTTCCGCGACAAGGCGTGCCCGTTTGCGCAAGAAGAGCGCGAGCTTGCGGCCGAGCTCCATCAGCGCGAGGCGTGTTTCCTTAATGATCTCGGGATAGGAGGCGATGGCCTCCTTGCTTTCGGAGGTGAAAGGCACCCACACCGAGACGAGGTGGACGAAGATCGTCAGCGCTCCCGTCGGGAGCGCGCCTCGGGCCTGGGTCAGGCCGTAGCTCTTCCAGTTGGTTTGGAGCACGGCCTTGCTGATCGCGCAGCCTCCCGCCTGGTAGAGCAGCGGCACGCGGTTCGCGAAGCGCGCTAACTCGGCGAGTTGGTCGGCCTTTCCCCCTCCGCCGTAGGCCAGGCCGACCTCGACCTGGAAGGGATTCCCACGGTAGACGGCCGGTGGCCGCGTACAGGAGGCCATGAACTCGGCACCCAGGTGTTGCTCGAGGGCGCGTTCGATCAAGGTGGCTCCGATCGGCACGAGACAATCGGTGGGCGGTGCGAGGAGCTTGACCT
>CAYSMT010000414.1:0-273 GCA_964432135.1 uncultured Acidobacteriota bacterium | reverse complement strand
CCTCGGGGATGGCGCGGTAGAGCTGCTCGACACCTCGGGAATCGATGCGTCGTGGCGAGGACTTGGGCGAGACGCCGGCTGTGCGGCACAGCTCGAGGGCTACCCGCTGGCTGACGCGGGAGAAGTTGGTCCGCAGAGCCGTCGAAAGATACCTTTCTTTGCTCTCGCGGAGGATTTTCAGCAGGGTGCCGAGCTCGACGCCGCGAGGATGAGGCTGGATCTCTCGTGGCTCGGGGGGGAGCTCGTCGCTGACCCTTTCCCACACCATCGCGT
>CAYSMT010000413.1:0-3395 GCA_964432135.1 uncultured Acidobacteriota bacterium | reverse complement strand
CGAGGGTGCGCAGCTCATAGAGGACCTGCGGATCCGTCCCCCTTCCGAGCCCCGAGATGGAGGCGGGAAGGAGCAGACCCAGCGCACCGGTGAAGAGCACCGCGATCAGATCAAGGAAGGCCCGCTCCACGCCGATTGTCGCGAGAGCCGGTGTAAACGGGACGTCATCTCGCCGGCTGATCAGCACTGGGCGCAACACCTCCCCCACGCGTCCTGGAAGCAGCGAGGCCATGTAGCCAATCGAGGTCGCCGAGATAAGCTCAATGAAAGGGATATCCTTCTTTACCGGGTCGAGGAGAGTGCGCCAGCGCCAAGCCCTCGTGAGCAAGTGCAAGAAAACACTCACGAGCGAAAGGGCGAGCAAGCCCACATTCGCTCCCGCGAGCTGGTGCCCCAGCTCGGCAAAAGAAACGCCCCTGAAACAGAGCCAGAGGAAGAAGAGGGCGAGGATGGGCCCCGAGACCCAGGTCAGCACTTTGCGAAGCATCGGCTCCCTGCTCAATTCCTGGCCGGCTTCACCGGCGGAGGCGAGCGGCACCCGGGCCGGCCGAAGCCGGCGGTACCCGATCACTGCTCACGATAGGTTGCGATCAACTTCCGGTCAATTGGAGCGGCCATGATACTGATCGAAACTCCAGAACGCTCGATAAAATCGAAGAACGATCCATTTGCCCACAAAATCAGTCGATTCGACGTGAAGGAGTGATGACGAGCAGCACGCGCCCCTTGCGCACACTGACCGCGCCGGGCGCGGCACCGTGTGGCTTTCTGAGGTGTTTGCACCGCGTGAGCTGCACCTCGACCTTTTCACCTTCCGGCGTACGGGAGTACGCCGCGGCGAGCTGGGCTGCATAGAGCAGGTCTTCTTCGGGCAGTTCGCGCTGAGATCCGCTCCGGAGAACGACATGGGAGCCGGACCGGCCAACCACATGGAACCAATAGTCTTCCGGTCGCGCGACCTTGAAGGTCAAGCGATCGTTCTGCCGTGCGCTGCGCCCGACGAGCACTGTGAAACCACCCGGGCTGTGAAAGACCCGCGCCACCTGCTCTCCCGCACTCTTTCTCCGACGGGGGCTGGACCCGACAGGAAGATGCTCGGGGCGAGCGGCAAGCCCGAGCCTCTCGAGCGCGTGCTCAGCGGCCCCGAGCTTATCCATCACTTCCTCGTCCCATCGGGTCTCGACAGCCGGCACCTCCTGCGCGATCCGCGTCAAAGCATGGTGACGACCCTCAAGCAGCTCCCGTCGTTCCTTGCGTCGCACGATGCCACGCTCCGCCTTGCGCGCCCGTCGATAGAGCCGCTGCGCCGATTCGTGGAGCGACGCCCCGGGCGGGTTCGCCGGAATTCTCAATCGTGCACCCGGCGCCCAAGGATCATCGACACACCACACGTTCCCGACCTCTCTTACGGCCCGCGAACCGGAAGCCAGCAGCGCATCCGCAAGCCGGCGAAGGTCCTGCGCCTTCTCCGCTCGCCCTTCCTCACGATCGAGCGCTTTGAGGGCGCGGCGCACACGGCGCGTTTCCTCACGCACGATGCGCTCAACTCCTTGGCGGCGAGCGTCCAGCGACGCCTCGCGCAGCGCTCTCAGGTAGAGCTCCTCGGCGATCTCATGGAGCGGGGCAGTGCGTTCCCTGGCAGCGGGGTAAACGAGGCGCAAAGACGCGGCCAGGTCTTCCGGAGAACTCCTCCATCCCCGCATCCGCGCGAGCAGGCCCTCGATCGCCGATGCCTCGCTTCGCGCGGCCTCGAGGAGACGGTCTGTGGTGTGACGGTCGAGAGCCGGTAAGATCGCACGCAGCTCTGCTGCGCTTTCGCCCGCTCCGTCTCCTCCGATGCGGACCCGTGAGGCCCAACATTCCAGCACCTCAGCGAGCACATCAAGCGAATCATAGAAGTCGCCAGCCGTCGCAAGAGCCCTCTCGGCTTCTTCCGCGCCTTCGGAGGGTAGGCTCCAACATCCCCCAGCAAGCTTGGCCAAGAGCACGCCACCACGCCGCAGCAGGCAGAGCGTCACATTCTGTTCCCCCGTTGTCGTGACGCGCAGTGCCGGGATCCCTGGGTGAAGCGCGAGCGAGGTCACAGCTTGCCCGCTCCAGTCACGATCGAGAACAGCCGGAAGCTCAGGCCAGCTCGAACGGCCCCCGCGGAGGCGAGCCGGGCCCCGAGAAGCGGCGAGAGCCGCGCCATGATCCGGCTGTGTGTCGAGGCACAGGGCGAGCGCGCTCTCTGTGAAATGAATCTGGAGGCCGTGGCGCTCGACAGGCTGCACACGCTCGATGAAGCGCCCCTCGAAGAAAGCGCGCAATTGCGGCAGGAGAGCAAAAAGTTGCAGCAGCTTCAGTGGTCGGTCCCAACGGAAGCATCGTTGTTGATGCCCATCGCCTCATCCACCAACGCCTCCATCTTCACCGCCGTCTGCTTCGCAGCCTCGGACAGCTCGGAAACGACGAGCGAGCGGGCACGATCAAGCATCTTGCGCTCGCGGTAGGAGAGGGTTTTGACGGCATTGAGATGGGAGAGGTTCTTGAGCACCTCAGCCACCTGCTCGATGTCCCCAGATCGCATCTTGGCCTGGTTGTCCTGGTAGCGACCCTTCCAGTCCTGAGGCAGGTCGACTTCGGAGTCCCGCAGCTTCTCGAGCACGCAGCGCACACGCGTTTTGGGCACCAGCTTGCGCAAACCGACCGTCTTGCTATTGTCGACCGGAACCATGACGATGCTGTCCGTCTGGAGGATCTGCAAGCTGATATAGGTGGCGTTGTCCCCTCCGTAGCTGAGTTCCCGGATTTCCTTGACGATGCCAACCCCGTGGTTCGGATAGACGACCTTGTCACCAACTTTGAACTTCAAGACGGACCTCCTCCGTCAAATGACCACACAAAACGAGCGCAACGCGGACGCAGAACGCTCGTCGTCCCAAGGGACGACTCCCCTTCCAATCCCGTTGATAATAAAGGAGATTTAACCTGAGCGCAAGGAGCTCACGCGATAGCGGAACATCATCACTCAGCAAAGATGAGCCCCATGCTGCGCTGGCGCAGGGGACGCGGGGGCGAGACAATCACGTCATGGCCAAATCTCAGAGGAGGGTCCCCTGCCTCGTCGCCGCCGACGCCGAGGGCAAGGTCTTTGAGATCCCCCACTTGTGGGCACTCGGGCGCTCCGGGGGAACATGGACCCGCCCCCGCCCGGGGGAGTGGAAGGCCCTTCCCCAGGGCTCGCTGCTCTTCCGGCTACCCGATCGCCGCCCCGTGGGCTGGGATCCCGAGCTGCGGCGCCCCGTCGTGGTCGAGCACTATGGCGGGCAAGAAGTTTTTGCGGCCTGCACCTTTCTCCCGCCGGCCTACACCCATCTCTATCTCGCACCCTGGCGTCGCCTGCCGAATGCGGG
>CAYSMT010000412.1:0-3399 GCA_964432135.1 uncultured Acidobacteriota bacterium | reverse complement strand
GTAGTCCGAGGCCAGCAGCAGCACCGGGATTGACGACGGCTCGTGCTTGGGTCCGGTGACGTTGTTTACGTCCGTTACCGGTCCCAGCAGCCGCACGGGATCGCCCACGGTCTTGAGGCCGTGGGGAGAGAAATGCTGCAACAGGATCCAGTTGGGGCGGTCATATTTCTGGTTGGCGCCGTAGGCTGTATAGACCACCGCCGGGTGATTGCCCAACCAGAGCGCGATTGGCCGCGATGGCTCGGCGATAGCGCTCAGCGGGGCGAAATCCACGTTGATCCATTCCTGCTTCTCGGTCATGCCCTACAAGCCCTATCTGGACGTCGTCGAACGCCTGTGCGCTCTGTGTCCCGGGGAGTTCCCCAAGAAGGGCCTCTTGTTCAATTCCGGAGCCGAGGCGGTCGAGAACGCCGTCAAAATCGCGCGTTCTGCGAAGGGTCGGTCTGCAATTTTGTGCTTCGAAGGCGCATTTCACGGACGTACGTTGCTGGCGCTGTCTCTGACCAGCAAGACCGACCCCTACAAGCGTGGCTTTGATCCGTTTTGTCCCGACGTTGTGCGTGTGCCTTATCCCTATTGTTATCGCTGCCCTGTAGGCCGGCATCCGGAGCACTGCCAAGTCGAATGTCGAGAGCTCCTCGAGCGCGCTGTGGACTCCTATGTGGACTCCCAGGCCCTTGCGGCCATCGTGATCGAGCCGCAACTCGGGGAAGGGGGTTTTGTTCCAGCTCCAGCTGAGTTCCTCCGCAGTGTGCGCCGTCTATGCGATCGGTCAGGCGCGGTGATGATCGTCGACGAGGTGCAGACGGGATTCGGCCGAACCGGGAGTCTTTTCGCGATTGAGCAAGCCAGCGTAATTCCGGACCTGATGGTATTGGCCAAGTCGCTGGCGGCGGGATTCCCTCTTTCCGCCGTGGTAGGGCGTGCTGAGCTCATGGATGGGATCCAGGTCGGCGGTCTCGGAGGTACTTACGGAGGCAATCCCGTGTCTTGCGCCGCAGCGCTCGCTGTTCTGAACATCATCGAGCAGGAAGACCTGCCTTCGCGAGCACGCGAGATTGGCAAAGCCGTACGGAAGCGTATGGAGAAATGGCAACGCGCTTACCCCCGCCAAATCGGCGATCTGCGGGGGCTCGGAGCGATGCTCGCATTAGAGCTTGTCAAGGACTCCGAGACCCGCGAGCCGTTCCCGGAGCTGACCAAAGCGTGGGTGACGCATTCGATCGATCAGGGCGTTCTCGTTCTCTCATCGGGTGTTCACTCGAACGTGATACGTCTGCTCGTGCCACTGACGATGAGCGATCAAGAGCTTAACCAGGGGCTCGACGGGATGGAACAGGCGCTCGGCCATGCGATGCTCAAGATGAAGGAGGAAGGCACATGATCACACGGACCTTGCGCATGGCTGCTATCGTTATCTGCGCCAGCCTGGTTTACGAAGCGATGGCATCCGATCCCGAAGTCGAGGTGCGCATCATTCCGAGCCGTGTCGAGGCGGTGGTCTCGCATGTCGGACCCTACGCAGGCTTGTCGTCAACCTTTGTGGAGCTTCTTGATTGGATCGAGAAATACGGCTGGTATCCGGTCGAGCGGGGAGTTGGTGTTTACCACGATGATCCAACGGCAGTACCGGCGAAGAAGCTTCGTTCAGACGCGCGGATTCCCGTCAATGTTTATGGAAAGCTGCTTCCCGCAACCGATCCAGGGGCAGAAAACGCACACCTCGAACGGAGCGAGCCCCGGCTCGTGATCGCGGCGCTCCACAAGGGGCCCTATGACAAGGTCCTGCCAACGATCTCCATGCTCTTCCTGAAAATGTCCAGCTTGCGCCTCAAACCCGATGGTTCGGAGCGAGAGGTCTATCTCAACGATCCTTCCGATACGCCGCCCGAGGAGTTGCTCACCGAAGTGCAATTACCGGTCAAGATTCGCGGCAAGGCCGATATCGGCATTTACTCCGACTGGGGTGCTTTTGGCAAGGGGATCGAAGCTGCCTCGTTGTGCTTTACGGCAGCCGGCCTGACCGTGACACCGATCAAAGCTAGGGAAATCAACGATGGGTCGTTTGCAAAGAAGATCCGCGTGCTCTATATGCCAGGAGGATGGGCTGCTCACTACGCCCGAGATATCAACGACAAAGGAGCGCTCGCGATCGAGGACTTCGTGGAGAAAGGAGGCGGTTACATCGGTATCTGCGCAGGCTCCTTCTATGCGGCGAAGGAGATCATCTGGGCCAATCAGTCCTGGCCCTACGATATCGACCTCTTCCCCGGTAAGCCGAGCGGTCCGATCAAAACGATCGCGCCATGGCCTCGCTACGCGACGGCTAAGACGAAGATGCATGTTGACCATCCCATCACCGCTGGCGGGCCGGAAACACGAACGACGCTCTACTACGGTGGCCCCGTACTCTTGCCCGAGAAGGACAGTGTGAGGGGAAAGGCTGTCAGTGTGCTGGCCCATCTCGAGCTCACTGGAGATCCGGTGATGGTCGCGTTCTCGAAGGGCAAGGGTCGTGTCTTCCTCTCCGCAGTGCATATCGAGTACGATCTGACATCGACGGCGGATCACTCCGCATGGCCCGAGAACGAGAAGGGAATTGATGATCCTGAATGCGATTGGGATCTTCTTCAGTCGGCGGCCCGCTGGGTTTTGGGGAAAAAGAAGTGAGGCTCTCGATCCTATTTCAGGCGCTCGACGTTCTTGAGGCGCAGTGGCCCCGCTCGGTCGAGCGCCTGAAGGAGATGGTCCGCATTCCGTCGCTTGTCGGCGAGGAAGGCCCGATTCAGGACTGGGCCACCCAGCAAATAGCGAATCTTGGAATGGAGGTCGAGCAGATTCGGTGTGACGAGGAGCGTCTTGCGAATCATACGACTGCCGTAGATGTTCCGTGGAACGGAGATGACCGTCCCAACGTCGTAGGTCGCTGGTCAGGTCGCGACAATGGGGCTTCGTTGATCCTTAACGCACATGTGGATGTCGTCTCTCCCGAACCTGTTTCGAAGTGGACTGTTGCCCCGTACGGCGCCGAGGTGCACGAGGGCCGACTTTACGGTCGGGGTGCTGCGGACATGAAAGGAGGCTGGATCGCGATCTACGCTGCTCTCGAGGCGCTTCGCCAGGTCGGATACCAGCCTCCCGGCGAGATCTTTTTCGAGAGCGTGGTCGAAGAGGAAGCGGGTGGTACGCACGGCACGTTGGCCTGTTGCCTGGCGGGTATCAAAGCCGACGCGATGATCATCACGGAACCTCTATTCTCTCACCTGATCGTTGGTCATCCGGGAGTGCTCTATTTTCGCGTGAAGGTCGAGGGCCAACCGGTGCATGCTGCCTTAGCGCACCGTGGTGTGAACGCGATCTATGAGCTGCTCCCTGTCGTCGATGCCTTGAGGAAGCTGG
>CAYSMT010000411.1:0-3421 GCA_964432135.1 uncultured Acidobacteriota bacterium | reverse complement strand
CCAATCGCACATTCTTCGAGATGCGTGTCTGGAAGACCTTATCGCCAAACACATAGCTAATCTGCTTCTCGATGTCCCTGGCCAGGATCGTACGTTTACCGTGAATCGTCACGCCGACGCACAGGAACTGCAAGTCCGGGTTGGCCCGCAACCGAATGCGCTCGAAGGTCTCCAGCAGATCGTCGGTTCCTTCAAGGGCGTAGTAAGAGGACTGGATCGGAACCAATAGGTGCGTCGCCGCCACCAGCGCGTTGACCGTGAGCATGCCGAGGGTCGGCGGCGTATCGATCACGGCGTAGTCGAAGCCACCCTTCATCTCTTCGAAGCGATCTTTGAGACGGAAGTGCGCATCTATCTGCCCCGCCAGCGCCGGTTCCACCTTCGCAAGAGCGAGACGCGCCCGCGCGACCTTGAGCTTCGGGACCTTACACGGGCAGAGCACCTCCGAGAGTCGGACCTCCGGATTGACGAGCAAATCGTAGGTCGAAGGACCATCCTCCGACGGATCGAGATAAGAGATCGACGCGTTCGCCTGGGGGTCGAGATCGATGAGCAGCGTCCGGAAGCCACGCTGCGCCAGAGCGGCGGAGAGATTGATGGCGGTTGTGGTTTTCCCAACACCGCCCTTCTGGTTGGCAATGGCAATGATCATTCGAGACCTCAGAGCACCTCAGTCGCTGGGGGCTCTCTCTGAGCAGCGCGCGGAACTGCGCGACACCCGGGGCGGACGCCCAGGCGTTTCATCGTAGGCTAAGGCGGGCGCTCAATGCAACGCCCCCTCGTTATTGCTGGACACACTCAAGCTTAACCTGATGCTCGTCCGAACAACAGCATCGCGCGTTTCAGGGAAAATGAACAGATACGAAAGCGAAATTATTACGTAAGCAAAGATCTTACAGTTCCTATCCGTACTCTAGTGGAAAAACACGCCACCCAGAATGCGTGGCTCAAATACCTCTCAGATGGAGAGTCGAGCGAGCATGTCGCCGAGAACGACCCGGCGTTTTGCACAGAAGGCTCCCTGCCCTACGCAGCGAGCCGGCGGCGCTCCCCTTGGACAAAGTAAATCGATGAAGGAAACCCCGACCCCCAACATAAGCTATTCAGGGGTGCCTCCAAAATGACAGGAGCTTCCCGCGCAGGTTAGATCTCGTACTCGCCGACCTCGCCGCCGCCGAGAGAGTGCAGCCACTGGCGAATTTTCTCGGAATCGCGGTGGCCCTGAGTCAGATCGATGGTTTGCGCAGCGTCGATGACCTCCTGCGCGGCGTAGATGCCCGCATCGCAACGCAAAGCGAGCGCGATAGCGTCGGAGGGACGCGAATCGATCTCCCTGACCCCGTCCTCGGTCTCGATGTGCAACATCGCGTAGAAGATGTTGTCTTGCAAGTCGGTGATAGTGACGTGGGTTAACCTGCCACCAAGCTCTTGCAAGACATTACGCAGCAGGTCGTGCGTCATGGGCCGCGGAGTGGGCACCCGTTCGAGCTCGGTCGCAATGGCGTTAGCCTCGAAAACGGCAACCCATATCGGCAGCTTCGCGTCGGTCTTCGGATCCCGCAGTACGATCAGCGGCATCGTCGTGATGGGGTCGAGCATCAGACCCTGGATGCGCATCTCTACCGGCATCGACCAGACCTCCACAACACAAAGGGGGCCACCAAAGGCCCTCATCGAGAGCGCAAAATAGGCCTCTTTTGCCCTTCAACGCCCTGAAAACAAAATACTCACGGCCAAAGTTCAAGTCAAGACAGCCCTCGCTCGCGGACGCCATCGAGACCCCCGTCTGCGGCAGACTCCACGCGAACACCCTTGAGCGAGTTCGGCCCAGCCCCGCAGATACGGACAGTGAGTATATCCCCGACCTGAGCCCCTGGCGCCCTGAAATTCACGATGCGATTGCCTGTACTTCGACCCGCGAGCTCCGATGCGTCCCTGCGCGACGGAGACTCGACGACGACATCGAGGGTCTCTCCGATCATGCGCTGGTTGTTCTCGAGCTGAATCGTCCGCTGAAGCGCCTGAAGGCGCATCAGGCGTTCCACCTTCTCCTCCGCGCACAACGGGTCGGGCATCAGCTCGGCCGTCGTCCCGGGACGCGGAGAAAAAACAAACGAAAACATCTGCTCGAAGCGCACGACCTGCATCAACCCGAGGGTCTGCTCGAAATCCTCTTCTGTCTCGCCCGGAAAGCCGACGATCATGTCGGTCGAGAGAGTGATCGTCGGCATGCGCTCGCGGATCCGAGCGACCTTCTCGATGAAGCTCTCCCGCGTGTAGCCCCGGCGCATCGCCTTGAGCACTCGACTCGAACCACTCTGAACGGGCAGGTGAAGGAAATCGCACGCTGCAGGTACCTCGGCCATCGCCGCAATGATCTCCTCGTCAAGGTGGACCGGATGCGAGGTCGTAAAGCGCAACCGTCGCAAGTCAGGGATCTTGCCCGCGACACGCAGCAGTTCCGCCAATCCCCTACCGCTCTTCGGACAACGATAGGCATTGACGTTTTGGCCGAGGAACTCCACTTCAAGATAACCCTCATCCGCGAGCCCTCGCACCTCCTCGAGCACGCTCTCGAAGTCACGTGAGTCCTCACGACCGCGGGTCGTGGGGACGATGCAGTAGCTGCAGGATTTATTGCAGCCTTCCATCACAGTAACGTAGGCCTTGCCTCGCTCTCGCATCCTCCGCACGGGCCTTGTGCTCGTTAGCAGGCTGTCTTGGTAAAGGGTCGTATCAACGACGCCGCGTGCAACCTGGACGCGAGCGAGATGTTCAGGCAACCGGCTCACGGCCCGCGGCCCCATGACGATATCGACCTGCGGCATCCGCTCGATCACACCCCGCCCGCTCATCTGCCCTACGCAACCGGCAACACCGATGATCATCTCCGGCCGTGCCTTTTTTGCCGCTTTGAGCTTCGCGAGCGCGGCATAGACCTTCTCCTCCGCTTTCTCACGGATGGCACAGGTGTTGAGCAAGACAAGCCCGGCCTCTTCAGGCCGCGCCGCAGGCCGATAGCCCAACCCGGAGAGGATGCCCGCCATCTTCTCCGAGTCATGCTCGTTCATCTGACATCCCCAGGTCTCAATCCAGTAGCTCTTAAGCATCATGTCTCGGTGTCAGCGCCTGCAAAACGCGGCGCGCAACTCTTCGAAGGTACGATCGAGATCCGTGGAAAGCACCCGGGTCTGGCCGACAGATGTCATGAAGTTGGTGTCACCGCTCCAACGTGGAACAACGTGCAAATGGACGTGCCCGGGAATTCCTGCTCCTCCCGCCCGGCCCTGGTTGATGCCAAGGTTGAAGCCCTCCGGAGACCATAAATCTCTGCACAACGCGCAGCATCGAGCCGCCAGCTCCATCATTTCGGCCCGCGATGCGGAGGACAGCTTCTCGAGCTCCGTTTCGTGCTCGCACG
>CAYSMT010000410.1:0-3423 GCA_964432135.1 uncultured Acidobacteriota bacterium | reverse complement strand
ATCGGACAAACACCGACGATACGGCTTCCAGTTTCACCCTGAGGTCGACGACACCCTCCACGGCGACGAGATGATCGCCAACTTCGTCTTCGAAATCTGCGGCTGCAAGCCTTCCTGGACCATGGACAGCTTCATCGACGAGGAGATCGCCCGCATCCGCGAGCAAACAGCTGGCGAATCGGTCTTCCTGCTCGCCTCGGGTGGCGTCGATTCGACGGTCGCAGCGGCGCTGCTCGCCCGGGCTCTCGGAACTGAGCGCGTACAACTTTTACACGTCGACAATGGCCTGATGCGTCACGATGAGAGCCGCCAGGTCGTCGAGATATTTCGGGAGTTAGGTCTCGGGTCACACTTTCACTTCGTCGACGCGAGCGAGGATTTCCTCTCCGCGCTCGACGGCGTCGTTGAACCTGAGCTCAAACGCGGCATCATCGGGCGCACCTTCGTCGAAATCTTCGAGCGCGAGGCGCGCGCGCTAGGCATCGAGCACCATTTGCTCGGGCAGGGCACGATCTATCCAGACACTATCGAAACCGGAGGCACGAAACGCGCCGACACGATCAAAACCCACCACAATCGCGTCCCGATCATCGAGAAACTCATCGCCCAGGGCCGCGTTATAGAGCCCTTGCGTGAGCTGTACAAAGTCGAGGTTCGCGAACTAGGCGAGCGGATGGGCCTGCCCCACGAGCTTCTCTGGCGCCACCCCTTCCCTGGTCCTGGGCTCGGCGTCCGGCTGCTCTGCTCGAACGGACAGGTCGTGGACGCGGCGCAGCTCACGCAGATTGAGCCCCAGATTAAAGCGTTGGCTCACTCTCGGGGCCTTGAAGCCATGGCGTTGCCGATCAAGTCCGTCGGCGTCAAGGCCGACCTGCGCTCCTACGAGCACCCCGTCCTACTCCACGGCGACGCCGACTGGGACACCCTCTTCGAACTCTCGGGAGCGATTTTCAAGAGCGTCACCGGAATTAACCGCTGCGTGTGGAACCTCGGGGAGCGCCTGCCGACACGCCTACGCCCCCTCGCTGCAACAACAACGCGCCAGCGTCTCGACGTGCTGCGCGAATGCGATCGTCTCGTGATGGAGGGTTTGCGCCGTCACGGGATCTATGACGAGATCTGGCAATGTCCAACGGTGCTCGTACCGCTCGAGGTCGACGGCGCGGGCCAAGAGATGTGCATTCTGCGACCGATCCACTCCGAACGCGCGATGACGGCCACCGCGGCCCGCTTCCCCTTCGCTCTGATCGACGAGCTACGTACGGCCATCCTCTCCCTCGAAGGCATCTCCGCCCTGGCCTACGATCTTAGCTCGAAACCCCCCGGCACGATCGAGTGGGAATGAGCTCGTCGCAAGATGTCCTCCCTTGTCCACTCTTCCTTTCATGCGTTGACCCATGCCAGATCCATGGGATGGCATTCACCTGAAGGTCCGAATGGCTCACCGCGTAGTTTCGGTGCTTGTGCTCGTGGGCTTGGGAGTGGCCGAGAATGAGTCATTAACGCTGGTTTCCCTGCAAGTGGTCGTCAACGCATCCTCCTCCTCGTGGAAGACATTCATTGAGAACCTTCGCCATCGTGGATTACCCAGCTCGCTGAAGCTGGACACCGGCCGTCACTCGGCCCAGCTGTGCAAAGGCCCCCCTTCCTTGCGAACCCCCTGGCGAACATGCGACGCCGCTCGTCGGCGAAACTCCCGCGCGTTCTGTCACAGGCAAAAAAGCGGGGCGCCCCGAAGGGCGCCCCTGACGCGTCCAACCTTCCCGGCTGTCAGAATCTCAAGTTGTATGTGCTGGACGCCGGTGTCGTGATGAACAAGAAAATGGGCTGCCCTTCTCGCACGAGATCCATCCGTTCGGGCTCGGTACGTAGAGTAACCTCACCTTTTTGAATGACGCTGATCTTGTCAGGAAGACGACGTTTGCATTCGCGAGAGGTCTTGATGCGGTAGGTCCCGAAGGGCAGATCGATCAAGTTCTTGACCTGCAAACCATTAAGATAGAAAGCTGGCGTGCAGTTGGGATCCTCGTTGGTCAAGGCGAAGGAGAAGCTGTTTGGATTGAGCACGATCGGATCGGGCACGCCACCTTGCAGGAGATGGAACTCCATCGGACGGTTACCGGGTTCGCTCGAGTAGACCCGATAACGCCCGGGAGGCAATACAACGCGGAAGTCCTCGAGACCAGCCTGTAGCCGCTCACGAAAACGTGCATCGGCCAGCTTGAACGCGGCCTCGGAGAAGGCATCATTACGCCCACCGCTGCGTTCGAGTTGTAGGCCCTTGATCTGCGCCGAGCTGTACTCATCGACCTGGAAACGCGTCACGACGCCAGCCGACCAGAAGTGCTTGAGATCCTCGACGGCCTCACGAGGCGTGGTCACCTGGTAGACGATCTCGCTGGCATTCGAAAGCAGCCCACGATGGGCGGTGCGCTCAATCTTTTGATCCCAGTCGGCGGGATCATAGCCGAGCAAGTCAATCACTTTCTCATACTCGGTGATCGAGGCCTCGAGATCCACACCACGCGCGTGCAGAAGCGCAACCTGGAAGTGGGCCTTGGCCACCACTTCCGTCAGCTCCTGCATGATCCGTGGATCCTTGATGAAGAGTTGATCGGTCGCAAAGCGGCTGTCGATCTCGCTGACATAGTGTTCCACGTCGTAGAGCGCCGAATGGACCATCTGCTCGGAAACAGCCTCTCCTTGCAGTAGCGTGTGATAGGAGGTGATCGCGCGGTAGAGTTCCGCCATGCGGCCGAGTTCGACCTCCGGATCGTCCGTCGCCAGCACCATTGGCGCGACAAGCGCGAGAGTCAGCGCGAGGATAAGGCCCGTTCTAACCTGCTTATGCCATCTCTTCATCGCTCTCAGCTCCCCTCGCTCGCGCCCTCAATGCTCTGGGCCTTCTGGCCCAGACCAAACTGGCGGAGGATGTTCGCGTAGTTTTGACGGAAAGGCTGTAATTCCGGCCCTTCGAGCTTCCGGCGCGCCTTATCAAAGGCTCTTTCGGCATGTACGAGCGCGTTGATCTTGTCCCCGAAGTTCGCCTGGGCGCGGCTGAGATCAAAGTAAGCGACCTCGTCGCCCTTCCACTGGAAGCTCGTAGCTTCCCGCGCGACCTTGAGCGCGTCTTTGTAACGCCCCGAGTTGTAGTGCGCGTAGGACACGACGTGCAAGCTCGTCCCATACTGCACCTGAATTTCTTCATTGGAGGGATCGAGCTTGAAGGCCATGCGCCCGTACTCCACAGCCTTGAGCTTGTACCCATGCCCGTCTTGCCGGCTGGCGAAGTCCGCCATCTGCCGGTAGATCTCAGCACGCTGGAGAACGCCTCGGGAGGCCTCAGCCGCTTCAGCGAAGGTCTCGAGCACCTTGTCAATCTCAGGCTCGCTTTGATTCATCAAATCGAGCCCGATTTGCCAG
>CAYSMT010000409.1:0-3440 GCA_964432135.1 uncultured Acidobacteriota bacterium | reverse complement strand
AGACGGGGCAGATAGCTTACGGGAAGAAGCTGGATCAGCGAGACCTTGTGCTGGAGGATCAGTCGGTTTTCTCCGACCAGGTCAATGCCGAGGCTAAAGGCCTGATCGATCGCTGCCAGGTAGCCGAAGAGGATGAAGGCCACGAAGACCGAGAGAAAGGTGAAGGCCGTGCGCGTCTTCTTACGCAGTAGGCTGCGTAGGATCAGTGGAAGGAACTTCACGGCTGATTTCCTTCGAATAACCGCCCCTTATCGAGGTGCAACACGCGACGTGCGCGGGCCGCCGCTGCCGGATCATGAGTGACCATGATGATCGTCTTACCATGCTTCGCGTTGAGCGTGGCGAGCAAGTCGAGGATCTCTTCCGCTGAGTCTCTGTCGAGGTCTCCCGTGGGCTCGTCGCACAGCAGCAGGGAAGGGTCGGTGACGATCGCTCGCGCGATGCCGACGCGCTGCTCCTGCCCGCCGGAGAGTTGGCGAGGGTAGTGACGTGCGCGGTCACTGAGCCCGACGACATCGAGGGCGATGGCGACGCGCTTCTTGCGCTCTTTTCGGTCGAGCTTGCTCAGTAGCAGAGGGAGCTCGACGTTGCGTGTGGCATTGAGCACCGGCAACAGATTGTAAAACTGGAAGATGAAACCGATCTGGGCCGCTCGAAATTGGGCGAGGCGAGACGACGAAAGCGTGTCGATGCGCTGACCCTCGACGAGAACCGTGCCTGCGCTCGGCTTGTCGAGCCCACCGATCAGGTTGAGCAGGGTGGTCTTGCCCGACCCGGACGGGCCCATCAACGCGAGGAAGTCGCCGCAAGGCACCTCAAGCGAAAGGCCATCGAGCACATCGATCCGTTCATTGCCCCGATGATAGACCTTGTGAACGTCCTGCACTTCGACGAGCGACTTTGGAGCTGTCATCGGATCTCGTCTCCATCTTCGAGTTCGGCCGGGGGATCGAGGACGACGCGCTCGCCCTCGCTCAGGCCAGAAAGCACGATCACCTCCTCGCCGCGCGTTTTCCCGGTCGCTACCGCGCGTCGCTCAGCCTTTCCTCCGTTGACAACGAAGACAATGCGACGATCTCCGGCTTGACGCAGTGCAGCGTGCGGAACGAGGAGCACAATCTCGGGCTGATTCCCTGCGGCTTCTTCCGGGGAGAGGAAGCTGACCCGCACGCCCATGTCGGGAAGAAGGCGTGGGTCGAGCTCGTCGAAGGCGATGCGCACGCGTACCGTCGCCCGTTGCCGGTCGGCTGCGGGGACGAGGGTAATGACGCGTCCAGGGATGCTCCAGTCCGGGTAGGCATCGAGCGCCGCAGAGACCGGCTGGCCGGGTTCGACCCGACCGATGTAGCTCTCGCCCACGTCGACCTCGATTTCGAGTGAGCGCATGTCGACCAGCGTGCAGATGCCCGTACGGGTGAAACCACCGCCGGCGCTGATCGGGGAGACCATCTCTCCTGGCTGGGCGTCTTTCGAGATGACGACGCCAGAGAAGGGAGCGAGGATACGTGTTCGCTCGAGTCGTTTCCTCTCGAGCGCGAGTCGGCGTGACGCGACTTCGATCTCCTCCCATTGACGCCTCCGCCGGGCCTCGTAGAGCTGGACCGCCGCCTCCGCCGTGTCACGTTCGGCCGGCCCGATGACGCCTTCGGAAAGCAGCCGGCGCGCGCGTCCGAGCTGACGTTTGGCCTCCTCGAGCTGCGCTTCGGTCTCTCCCACAGAGAGGCGGGTGGCCTCGAGGGCGGCCTCCGCTTGACGGACGCTCGGCAGAGCCAGGTCGTCGTCGAGCCGGGCGAGGAGTTGACCCTTTTCGACCGCGCTGCCCTCCTCGAAGAGGAGCTCGACGATACGTCCCGTGATCTTGGAGGAAACGGTCGCTTTCCGTCGTGCCGTGACGTAGCCCGAGGCGTTGAGCACGGCGTCATCTCCGCCGCCGGGAGTCGTACGATGGACCAACGCCGTGCGAAGCGGCGGGGTCGGCGCAGCGCAGAGCCGGTGAGAGATGGCGATACCGCCGAGGAGCAAGACCGCCCCGGCCAGCATCAGCCAGGGCCAGCGGCGCGATCCTTCGCTACCTGCCCGGTCGTCGTCATCGAGGCGTAGTTCGTCGAGCGCCGTAGGGTGCCGGACCATTTGCCCTCCCAAAAAAGAAGAATAACGCGCTTGTGCGTGCTGAACGTGCCCTTCGGCTTCGACGGGCACTATATACACCTTGAAGGGTCATGGAAGAAGACGAGGAGTACGCCGTGGGCAAGAAGAAGAGCGCCGTACTGGAGCCGCCGGCCAACGATGTGGTCCAGAGCGAGGAGCGCGGCACGCCGAAGAAGATCAAGAAGATCAAGAAAGCCTTCTACGAGGCCGAGCTGCAGAAGCTGCAGATCGAGCTCGTCAAGCTTCAGGAGTGGATTAAGGCGACGGGGGCGAAGGTCGTCGTCATCTTCGAGGGGCGCGACGCAGCCGGGAAGGGCGGCACGATCAAGCGCATCACCCAGTCGCTCAACCCGCGCGTTTGCCGGGTGGTGGCCCTGGGAACGCCCACCGAGCGGGACAAGACGCAATGGTACTTCCAGCGCTACGTGCCTCACCTGCCCGCCGCGGGCGAGATGGTGCTCTTCGATCGTAGCTGGTACAACCGCGCCGGCGTCGAGCGGGTCATGGGATTTTGCTCCGATGAAGAGTATCGCGAGTTTCTGCGCTCCTGCCCCGAGTACGAACGCATGCTTGTGCGCTCAGGTATCACACTGGTCAAGTACTGGTTCTCTGTCAGTGACGAGGAGCAGGAACGCCGCTTCCAGGCGCGCATCGATGACCCGACCAAACGCTGGAAGCTCAGCCCGATGGATCTCGAGTCGCGCCAGCGCTGGGAGGACTACTCCCAGGCCAAGGACGAGATGTTCGCCTACACGGACATCAAACAGGCGCCGTGGTATGTCGTCGAGGCGGACAACAAAAAGCGTGCCCGGCTCAACTGCATTCACCATCTGCTCAGCGTTCTGCCCTACGAAGACCTGACGCCACCTCCGATCGCGCTGCCTCCGCGAGTGAAGCGACGGGGCTACGTCCGCCCCCCGATCAGTGATCAGACCTTCGTGCCCGAGATCTACTGATCCCTTCAGGGAGTCCGTCGCTGAAGAGCCCTCATGGCTCGCGCAAGAGAAGAGCCCTCAGTGGCGGAAATGGCGCCTGCCCGTGAAGATCATCGCGAGCCCGTGCTCGTCGGCCGCGGCGATGACTTCCTTGTCGCGAATGCTGCCCCCGGGTTGGATCACGGCGGTGATGCCGGCCTTGACGGCCTCATCGATTCCGTCGCGGAAAGGGAAGAAAGCGTCTGAGGCCATGATAGAGCCAACAGATTTTTCTCCCGCTTTTTTGGCTGCGATGCGTACCGAGTCGACGCGGCTCATCTGCCCGGCACCGACGCCCGTGATCTGCTCACCGCGGAC
>CAYSMT010000408.1:0-3458 GCA_964432135.1 uncultured Acidobacteriota bacterium | reverse complement strand
CCATCTGCGGATGGACGCCGACGCGACGATGGCTGTCGTGCCCGTCGCGGCGCGCGATGCGAGTCGCTTCGGCGTCGTTCAGCTCGACGAGGACACTCTCGTGACGGGGTTTCGCGAGAAACCCACGGATCTCGATCCCGATGGGCCCGATGTCGTCGCCAACATGGGGATTTACATTTTCCGCACCGAAGTGCTCGTGCGCGCCATTTCGAAAGACGCGCGTCTCGAAACGTCAAGCCACGATTTCGGTAAAGACGTCTTTCCGGCGCTCGTCGCGGCGGGAAGCCGGATCGCCGCCCATCCTTTCACCGGCGTGCGTGGTGAGGAGCGGCCCTACTGGAAGGATATCGGTACCCTCGATGCCTTCTTCGAGGCGAATCTCGACCTGTGCGCTGTTTCGCCACAGTTCAATCTCTATGATGCGCGTTGGCCGATCCGTTCCGCGCCAGTTCAGGCGCCTCCGGCGAAGTTCGTCTTCGCAGGTGGCGAGCAGGGGAGGGTCGGTCAGGCCCTCGACTCTCTCGTCGCCCGCGGCGCCGTCGTCAGTGGTGGCCGAGTCGACCGCTCCATCCTTGGATCGGGTGTGCGCGTCAACTCATGGGCGCGGGTCGAGGAGAGCATTTTAATGGACCGAGTCGAGGTGGGGCGTCACGCCGTCGTGCGTCACGCGATTGTCGACAAGGACGTGAAGATTCCGCCGCGTTTCGAAGTTGGCATCGACCCCGAGGCCGACCGGCGGCGCTTCAAGGTCACAGACAGCGGCGTTGTCGTCATTCCAAAGGGTGAGACCTTCTGAGCCCGGGGAAGACGGCGCCGGCCCAGGCCAGCGTCGCGAGGAGCAACGAGGTGCCGATCGCCGCCGCGGCCTCATGAGGGCTCAATAGCTCTCGGTCGAGAAGCCAGCCGTAGCTCCAGGTTGAGAGCGTGATCATGGCCGTCGCGAGCCCGAGTTCTGCGGCGAAGACGCGACCGCGGAAGCCATCGGGGACAGCGCGTTGTAGAAGGACCGTTGAGAAGACCCAGACGGTGGACCCTCCGAGGTGCGCGATGATCACGAGTACCGTTGCAAGGAGCTGCTGGGAGGTGGCGGCGAAGGCGAGGTAGGTCACGCCGCCGAGCGCGAAGCCCATGCCGATCGCGATTTTCACAGCAGACTCGCGTTCGCGCGTCAGTCGCCGGGCGATGATCGGCCCGAAGGCAGTTCCGGTGCCGCGAGCCATGAAGAGCACGGCAATGCCGAGGTCGACGCTGCCCGCCACGGGATAGATGTGCTCTCCGAAGAGCGCGAGCAGCATGCTCAAGGCCCCCGCCACGCCCCAGCCCGTCTTCGCGCCGAGCAGCGCGAGTACGCGCGGGTGCCGGGTGAGATAACGCCCGACAGCCATGACATCGCGCACGCCGAGGTAGGTCAGGAGGTCGGCGCGCCCCGGCTGCCGGGGCGTGGGTGGAAGGCTCGCGCGCAGCAGGATGGCCACGGAGACGAGGTAGGAAAAGGCGTCCACCGCCAGTGCGAGCGGCCAGCCGAAGAAAGTGGTCACAAGGCCGCCGGCCGCCGCTCCGAGGGTGAACATCACCGACCACGTCGCGGCGCCGAGCGCGTTGGCGGCACCGAGCAGGCGATCGGGAACGAGATTAGGAATCGCAGCGACCCGCGCAGGTTCAGAGAAGGCCTGCGCGCTGTTTTGCAGGAAGGTCAGCGTATAGACGAGGTAGACTCCCGTGCGAGGAAAGAGGGGTGCGAGAAACATCGAGACGACAAGAAAAAAGCGTAGACCATCAGCCACGAGCATGATCGTCTTGCGCGGGAAACGATCCGCGACGACTCCCGCCGCGGGTCCCGCGAGCGAGAGCGGTAGCAGCTTGAGGATGACGACCGTGCCGATGACGATAGCCGCATCCTCTCCCATCGAGCGGAGCAGGGCGAGGACAGCGAGGAGGTTGAACCAATCGCCAAGCAGGCTTGCGGCCCGGGCGGCGTAGACCCGCCGGTAGTCCGGACAGATCCGCAATACCTCGAAGAGGTCACGCAGCGCTCGAGATGGCGGACGGGAGAGGGACATCGGCTCGACTTTGCGGAAGGGGGTTCTGGTCAGGGATCGTCCGTGAGATTATCACTGGAGAAGGGGACGGGAGCGAACGAGGAGGAAAAGTCCGCCCTTGACGGTTCAGATTGGCATCGTGATCGCCGTCGTCGCCGCGGCCTTCGTCCTGTTTTGGACGGAGTTCGTGGCCGTGGAGCTCGTCGGCCTGCTCGCTCTGCTCGCGATGGTCCTGACCGGGATCCTGGTGCCTGGCGAGGCCTTCGTCGGTTTCGGCGAGCCGGCGCTGATCATGATCGCGTCGATCCTCGTGCTTTCGGCAAGCCTCGTGCGCAATGGGGCCGGTGAGCGCATCGCCCGCCGCATCGAGCGCCTGTGTGCTGGTGGCCCGGAGAGGATGGCCTTCGCCCTTTTCGCCTCGGTGCTCGCGGTGTCGGCCTTCATCAACAACGTCGCGGCGACGGCGATGTTCATTCCGGTCGCTGAGAGCCTGGCGCGTAGCTACCGGGTGCGCTCCTCGTGGCTGCTGATGCCCGTCGCCTACGCCTCGCTGCTCGGGGGCGTATGCACGCTGACGGGCACCTCGACCAACGTCGCCGTGGCGGGACTGCTCGCGGATCACGGTTTTCGTTCGTTGGGCATCTTCGAGCTGACCCCCGTTGGCTTGCCGGTGGCCCTGGTCGGCATGGTCTACCTCGTGCTCTTCAGCCGCTGGCTGCCCGGCCGGGCCGGCCAGGAGGAGGAGGTCAGTGGCGAGGACGATCGGCGCTTGTTCGCGACGGAGTTGGCCGTTGACGCGTCGTCACCAGCGATCGGTCGCACGTTACGGGAGCTCAACCTCGCGGAACGTTTTCGGCTCTTTCCTGTGGGCTTAATTCGCGGCGCGGCGCGTCTCGCGGAGGCCGTACTCGACACACCGCTCTTGGCGGGCGATGTCGTCGTCGCCGAGGGAGATGCTCGTTCGATCAATCGCGGTGCCAAGGCGGCAGGCCTGACGCGCAAGAAGTCCTCCAAGGCGGTTGAGAGCCCGGCGGGTGCTCCGGCGCTCGTCGAGGCCACGATCTCCTACAACTCGCCGCTGATCGGGCGCACCCTGGCGGAGGTCGATTTGCGGGGGCGCTACGGCATGAACGTCATCGCCCTGTGGCGTCGTGGCGGGTCGATCATCGAGAAGATCGGCCACATCCGCCTCCGCCTTGGTGACGACCTCCTGATCCTCGGCCGTCTCGACCGCATTCGGCAGGCCTCCGGCGATCCCCTCTATCTGCTGCTCAACGACCGAGTATTGCCGCGTTACGAGTCGGGCAAGGAGTTCCTTTCGCTGGCGATCTTCGGGGCGGCCGTTCTCGCAGGAGTCAGCGGAGTCGTGTCCATCCCGGTGGCCTTCCTCGCGGGCGCCTTGATGGACACGACTCCGCT
>CAYSMT010000407.1:0-3467 GCA_964432135.1 uncultured Acidobacteriota bacterium | reverse complement strand
CTTCGGGCAGTTGCCGGAAGCGTTCTCGCCGCTCTCGAATCTCGCGAAGGATGCGCTCGACGAAGCGCTCCGCAGGTTCGAAGACGTGAGGGCAGATGATGCGGTCGATCAGCGCCGATTCGATATGGCCGCTTCCGACGACCATGCACGAGCCGAGGAGCTGGCTGTGGTCGACGAGGAAGTCCTCATCCGGGTCGCTCAAGACCCGGTCGAGTTCGTCGATGCTGAGCACGAAATGACCGAGGCGTTGGGCAATATGGTACTGCGCGATGACTCCACGGCGGGCGATCTGTCGGTTGAGTTTGGCGATCGCCTTCTCCGCGATGCGAATCTCCTCCCGATCGCTGGTGTCGATCAGCGCGAGCAGGTCGAAGTCCTCGTCGTAGGGGCGTCGCCGCGCGTAGCCTCCGGCGAGGAAGATACCGAGTTGGTCACGACGCACCAAACGAGCGCCGGCCTCCTGCTCGACTTGTCTCAGGCAGACGTCGAAGACGGCTTGAAGGTAGGTTTCTGTCATGCGGTGAAACTGGCGCCGGATCTTTTCCGAAGGACGCCCCCGCAGCGTGTTCAGAGCGATCCGCAGGAATTCCATGTCGTAGTAATCGCCGAGGAGATCCTTCTGTTTTTCGCGATCAAGATGCCGCTCTGCCGCCGCGAGGCGGCCCTGAGCGAGGGTTGAGAGCTTCGCGTCGTCGGCGACGGCGAGGATCGTCGCGGGTCGTCGCGTCGTCAGGCGGGCCAGGACGCGTTTGACATAGCGGCTCGTGCGTCGGTGGATGCGGATCAAGTCCTGCAGACGATCACGCGCCGCCGCAACCTGGGAATCACCGATTGGCACATCCAGCGCATCGAGCAGCTCGGTGAGCTGGCTGCGCCCGAGCACGAGCAGGAAGCTGTTGATCAACCCTGGGTAGAAGCGGAACACGCGTGCCACGGCCCGCTGATCCTCTGGCGAACGACCGAGATGATCAATGAATGCGCCGGCGAGCTCGCGAGCTACATCCGGTTGGCCCTTGAGGACGGGTCTGGCAGCGACCATTACGATCAGCGAGAGCAGCGCGTAGGGTGCATAACGTCCCCACTCGCCATACTCGCTGGCGAGTCGCGCCCGTTGCGGGTCGTCCAGCGCACTGTAGTCTGCGATGAACGCCGGCAGCAGCTCACTCTCAGGGTCTGAGAACACGTCGAGTAGATCGTCCCAGAAGCGGATGCCGCGAAAGGCCCGCGCGCCGGCCGCCAGCTCCAGAGCGGGGCGCGAATCGGGGCGCGAGAGAGAGGCGTGGCTTGTCCAGCGTGCGAAGCGACTTGTTGTTCGCAGGTGCTTGGCGACGAGATCCATCAGGGGAACCGTCGCTTCGCGTACGTCACGTACGGCCTCGTGGTAATGCACGAGCAAATGGTCTCGGGCCGCGATACCGACGTCGCTGCGGTATCCCGTCGCTCGTGCCAGGCGTTCAATCTGCTCGCGCCCGGTGGGCGAGGAGACGTCGATCTCCTCCTCTTGAGCGATGAGCAGGTGCGCGACGTGGCGCAGAGTCTCGAGGAAAACGAGGCTGCGAGACAAGCGGGATATCAGGGTTCTGTGTTCGGGGCGGATTGACCGCAGCTGCCTGAGGATGTCGCGGGTTCGCGTGGAATCAAGGCCATGAATCGTTTTGAAAGCCAGCGTAAGCGCCATGATCAAGCGCAGTGCATCGTCCTTGGGGTTGATCGAGCTTGGTGGGCATGGGCGCAACAGTAACGAACGGATCTCTCCGAGCAGCGAGCGCAGATAGAGCTCATGGCGGGCGTTGTCTTTGCCGGCGCGGAAGGTGAAGGGTTGAATGACCTCGCTGAGCAGCTTTTTGTAGAGCCCCCGATTGCCGACCAGCGGCTCGGCGCGCATCAGCTCCGTGACAACAACGAAGTCGAGCCGGCCGTGGAGCAGACGCTGGGCTAGCTCGGCGCAGGAGATGCAATACCGCTCCGCTTCGACTCTTTCGGCAAGGTAGTGATCGAAGGCGCTCGCATGGCGCAGCATTTGCACGGTGAGTTTCGCGATGACGGCATCGATTCGCGGCCGTTCTTCCCCGCCATCGTCGATGATGGCGACATCGATGTCGTCTTGATGCCCGCGAGTACCGACGGCGCAGATGACGAAAGGCGCGTGCAGATCCTGGGGCATGAGCACCCTGAGCAGGCGCTTGATGTAGGCCGAGGAGAGGGAAGTGAACTCCTCCTCGGCACGAGAGATGAACTGTCGATAGGCGGCGCGGCGGTCCGGGTTCTCTGCGAGGTCGACCGCAAGACGTTCGAGGGCGCGGCTGCACAGATGCAGATACTGGGTGCTGTAGTAGGTGCCGAGCAGCTTGAGGGACTCGCGAGTGTCGCGCCCAGCCTTCGAGACGAGCATGAAGGCGTCCGCGAGCGCGGGCGTGGCCCGGTCGACGGCGACCCGTGAGAGGTCGCCGGTCGCCTCGAGACGGGCGATCAAGAGACCGCCGTTGAGCTCGATCGAGCGCAGATGCTTACGCGCTTGGTTGCCGAGGGCCTCGGTGCGGTCCATCAGGCGCAGAAAGGCGTCCTTCATCGGGCCTGTCTCCTTGGCGTGTCGGCATAGAGTCTACTGAACTCGCGCCTCAAACGGGGCACCGAAGGAAAACGGGCGACCCAAGGGTCGCCCGCCTTCGAGATGTAGCACGCTGGCCGCCTAGCCGAGATGCTCTTCTCCGATGGCAAGCCCGGTGCGGTAGGCTTCGAGGTTGAGTTCCTCTGTGCCCCGCGGAACGCGCGCGAGAATGGCCTCCTCGGCGGCCTTCTCGGAGACGGCACCCGAGAGCTTCACGATCACGCCGAGAGCCACGATGTTGGCCACGATGGTTCGGCCGACCTTGTCTCGAGCCGTACTAATGAAGGGTACCTGCACGATGCGCCAGTTGCCCTTGGGTAGCCGGGGCGCATGCTCGCTATCGGCGAGGAGTATCCCACCCTCCTTGAGGTCGTCGTGGTACTTGTCGAGCGCCTCCTGGGTCAGGGCGAGCAACAGGTCGAGCTGCTCGGCCTTGGGGAAATCGATCTCACCGTCAGAGATGATAACTTCGGACTTGCTGGCTCCACCACGGGCCTCTGGTCCGTAGGACTGGCTTTGTGTCGCGTTGCGGTCGTCATAGATCGCGGCAGCCTCGGCAAGGATCTTGCCGGCAAGGACCAGCCCTTGGCCCCCTTCGCCGCTCAAACGCATCTCGTATCGAAAGCTCATCAGGCCTCCCTCAAGCAGGGCTGTGGATTATCCCCGCTTCGAGCAGGATTGTCACTTGGTGCCGCCGAGTTGTTCGATCAACTGGGCGTAACGCGCCGTGTACTCGGGCCGCGAATCATCCTCGACGATCACACCGGTGACGATCGCATCGCTCGGAAGCTCATCGCCAAGGCGTTCGGCCTTGGCGACCGAGCACGAGCGCCGCTTGAGATCCTCGACCATGTCGACG
>CAYSMT010000406.1:0-3477 GCA_964432135.1 uncultured Acidobacteriota bacterium | reverse complement strand
AATTCTTCGGGTTGAGGGGAGGTGCGGTCCGCGGCAGAAGTCGCGAAACTGCCCTTGTTGATAGTACGAGCCCACCGGACCGCTTTTCGTCTCGGCGAAGTAGAGCTTGTAGGGTTCGCCTTCTTCCCGAAAGAGCGCGACGAGCTCATCACGGGGCAGCTCATGCCTCTCGATACGCAAGTTCTTCTTGATGATCTTGCGCATGCGCTGCTCGATCTTGATGAGATCTTCGTCAGTGAAAGGCGCGTCCCGTTGAAAGTCGTAGTAGAAGCCGTCCTCGGTTGCGGGGCCCTGGGCGATCTTGGTCTCCGGATAGAGCTCCTTGACCGCCTGCGCCATGACGTGACTCGTCGAATGGCGGATGATCTCCAGCGCTTCGGGGTCCTCGGGTTGGATCAAGGAAAGATGCGCCGAGCGGGAAAGAGGGGCGTGCAGATCGATGGGCACGCCGTCGAGCCGGGCGGCGATGGCATCGCGCAGGCCCGGGATCTCGTGCGCTTTGGCGATATCGAAGAGTGTCGTGCCCGCCGCAGCGGGAACCGTCTCTCCGCCAGGCAGGGTGACGTGCAGCTCGGCCTCATTGCCGCCGCGCTTGCTCGTGCTCATCGACCTCCTCCTCGTGCCAATCGGATATGGGGCTTCCCAGCCCCCTTCCGGCGGTTATGAGCCGTCTTTTGTCCACCGTCGGGACAGAACAAACCCCACAACCGGAAACGCGCCGCCCGAGCATAGATCGGGGGCGTCATCGCCGACTGCCGGGAATGGTAGGCGCGGGCGGTTTCGAACCGCCGACCCCCACGATGTCAACGTGGTGCTCTCCCGCTGAGCTACGCGCCTAGGAGCTTGTCGTCCTAACTTATCTTTACGCAAGGATTTACGGCTCTTGCATGCCCCTCGCCGACGAGCTGTCTGCGAGTGGTCAGGGATCCTAGCAGTCGCCTTGGGACGTGTCAATGCGCGGACGGGTTCTGCTCTGTCTCTCAGGGCCTGGTGCCAAGCCTTTTCACGGCAGATGTTGCCTTCCAGAGCAGGCTTCCGATAGAATCCCGCCGCTGATCGCATCTGCGTGGTGTTCCGCGTCTGATCGCGGCGCGCCGCACTGCCTCGCGCCCACAGCTGTGGGGCCGCGGCGGGGTTGTGTACCTAGATCGTTAATCCCCATGGAGGACAGCTCTGATGGATGCCATCCTTGCCCTCGAAGATGGGCGCGTCTTCCGGGGCCAGAGCCTGGGGCACTGCGGTCGAGTCTGCGGCGAAGTTGTTTTCAACACGGGAATGACGGGCTACCAGGAGATTCTCACAGATCCATCCTACCGCGGACAGATCGTGACCCTGACGGTGCCGCATGTGGGCAACACGGGTGTCAACCCCGATGATCCGGAGTCCGAACAGCCCCAGGCATCGGGTCTGATCATTCGCAGCGCCACGCGTCGCGGCTCATCGTGGCGCTCGGAAGGCGAGTTGGATCAGTACCTGAAGATGGCGGGAGTCGTGGGCATCGAGGGTCTCGACACGCGCGCTCTGACCACGCATCTTCGCTCCGCCGGCGTGCTGCGTGGTTGTCTCACATCGGACGGTGCGAGCGAGGACGCCGCCATCGAACTGGCGCTTTGCTCACCGCATCTCGCGGGGCAGGATCTCGTCGGCGCTGTGAGCTGCCGTGAGCCCTACGAGTGGACAGAGGGGCGTGCCGGGCTCGGCGCGGAGTCCGTCGAGGCGCTGGGGGGCAGTTTGCACATTGCGGTGCTGGATTTCGGCGTCAAGCGCAGCATCCTCTCCATGCTTGCGGGGACGGGGGCACGGGTCAGTGTCCTGCCCGCTTCGAGTCGAGCGGCGCAGATTCGGGCGCTCGCGCCGGACGGGATCTTCCTCTCGAACGGTCCGGGCGATCCCTCTGTGTGCCTCGCCCAGATCGCCACGATTCGCGAGCTCATCGCTGAGCTGCCGATCTTCGGGATCTGTCTCGGACACCAGCTCATGTGTCGCGCGCTCGGTGCGCAGACCTTCAAGCTGAAATTCGGACACCGGGGCATCAACCATCCCGTGCGCGATGAACGAACGGGACGTGTCGCGATCACCTCGCAGAACCACGGCTATGCGGTTGAGGAGCGTAGTCTGCCCGGCGAGCTCTTTGTGACCCATCGTTCGCTCTATGACAAAACTGTCGAGGGCGTCGCACACCGCGAGTTTCCCCTTTTCTCGGTGCAGTACCACCCCGAGGCGGCGCCGGGACCGCACGATGCGGGGGGATTGTTCGGGAGCTTCATGACCATGATGCGCGAGGGGAACCCGCTCCCCGGCGAGTTGCGGCGCGCGTCTGCTTGATCGGCTCTTGGAGCCGTTTTTCGGAGGTACGCAATGGCCGACTGGAAATCCCCGATGCGGGCCGACCCCAGCGAGTGGCTCGTGCTCAACGCATCGGCGCCGATCAAGTATCGCTTGCTGACGGAGCTTCACTCCCTTACGACCTCGGATCCCAATGTGGCCCGTCTCGAAGAAGAGGTCCGTGCTTGGAAAAGCTGCAAGCAGGAGCTGCGCTACCAACGCCAGGACGGTTCCTGGGGGGGGCAGATCCACGCAGGAGATCCGCGCAAGGCGGACAGGAGCACGGAAAAGGTGCTCTGGTCAATGTATGAACTGGGCTGGGACCGAGAGGTTAAAGCCGTTCGTGCGGCGGCCAAGCTCCTCAAGAGCTTCCTGACGCAGAAGAAGGATCTCGATCTCTACGAGTTCAAGAGTCAAGCCAAGCAGGACCCTCTTCGCGAACGGCATACGCGCTGGTTCTTGCGTGTATGCGCGCTCGGTCTGCTCGAGCGTGGCGGTTGGATGCAGGAAAAGAAAGTACGTGACGCCATCTACGACGTGAAGGATAGGGTTGTGGCCTTCGTGGCGAACCCCGTTTCTCGCAATCCCGTCGAGCACGTCGGTGTTGGTCTGCCCCAGATTCGCCATGAGGCGATGGATCGTGGTTACTGCTTCATTCCGGATCTATATATTTTGCGCCTTCTCGCCCATTGCCAGGAGATGCTTCGCTCGCTTGAGTTGCGCAACCAACTCAAGAAAGTTTTCGACTATGTCTTGTCACCGGTTTATCAGGAGCTTGGCCCAGATATCGGGGCGATAAGAACGGCGAGGGGGCCGCTTGCGCGCGGCTGGGGCATTGAGCTCAAGCCGATCGAGCACTACCTGGAGAAGGGGCAGCTCGACGAGCTCCTCTACTTGCTCGAGCTGTTCGCTCGTCTCGGTCTGGTCAATCGCTACCCACGGCTCATGTCCTACATGGAGTGGATCTTACTTCAGCAGGAGAAGGACGGTCGCTGGGATCTTCCGGCGAAGTACTTCTCCGGAAAGTCACTCTACTCGGTTTGGATGCGACTCGAGAAGGACTGGAAGAGCCCGACGCGCCGTATCGCCGACGTGACCTTCCGGATCATGGTCATCCTCAAGTACCAATGGGAGCGTCAGGTGAAGATGATC
>CAYSMT010000405.1:0-3480 GCA_964432135.1 uncultured Acidobacteriota bacterium | reverse complement strand
GGCGTTTCATGGCTCCAGAAAAGCGCAGAAACGGGGGGAGAGGAAGACGCCGACGAAAAACCCGTCCCGGATGCGGGAAGAGAGGGGGGATCCCTAACGCAGCCACGGGGTTGCGGGAGGGCCCGCACCGTTGGGGGCTCACTTTACATAGGATGGACGGGTGCACTCGAGAAAAGCAGCCGCTTATTGGTCGGTGCGGGGTTGCGGTGCCATCAAAAAGAGGGCGTATCGCGGTCATCAAACAGCGTGGCCAGGCGGGGAAGCCGACGGTCAAGGGTGTCACGCAGCAGATCTCGACGCCAGGGCGGTAGCGCGAGCGTGGTGCACCAGGCGAGGCCGAGCAGCATGATGGTCACACCTGCGAGATGAGTCGATTGGGAGATGCGTGTGACGGACTCCGCATCGAGGAGTCCGAAGCGGAAGAAGAGCTCATTCCAGTCGTGATCGCCACCGCCCACGAGTGGCAACGCGAGTTCCCGCGCATCGGCCATGTAAATGGCGACGTTGATCAAGCTCTCGCCGAGCCACCAGCATGAGAATGCTGCGCTGGTGAGCTGACGCCGCCAAATGACGAAATAGACCATAAGGATCAGCGGGACTAAGAGCTGGCCGAGTGTGCCGCCGAGGTAGTGAATGATATGCCCGAAGGCCGCGAAGACGAGGTGACCGGCCTCATGGAAGGCGAGATTGAGGTAGTCGAGAACGCACCAGCTTGCTGCACCGGATCCCATCCGTACGGTCCACCATCCCAGCAGCAGGGCCAGAGTGGCGCGGGGCCAGGATAGCGAGCCCTCTCTTCTGGCACTTGCGTAGATGGCAGACATGACTTCTCCGATTTCTCTTGGGGAAGATCGCGCTTTGCGCTTCGCGTGTCCAGTTCGTTCGTCTAGCGTGGCCACCAGCCTATTTCGTGACTTGGTGTTGGGTCGGATCACTCGTCCCAGACCGTGCTCCTACGTACTGAGAAAGGCGGAGGGCGCCCGCGGGCGCCCTCCGGAAATGCCGATAGAAGATCCTCGCTAGTACAGACGCGAGAACATCACGGTGTAACGGCTAAATGTGCCGCTCTCATCTTCGAGGATCGGATCATCATCGGTGTAATCTGTGATGGAGATGTTGAACTCGAGACCGTAGCCCTTCTCTCCGCGATAGCGGATGCCAGCGTTGACGCCGAGGCGTTGAATGTCGAGATCGCTCATCTCGGGTACCGGGCTCCAGTTGAGGTTGACGGTGCCCGGGATAGTGCCGTTATACAAGGTCGTGAAGTTGTTCCAGGCGGACATGCCGCCGTGGAAGGACGAGAACTCACCGCCTATATAGGTCGTCGTGTGCTCGCCGACGGAGGAGCTGATTTCACCGGTGAGGATGTGTGAGCTGACGTTGTAATCGATCTGGTCTTGGGCCCGACCAAACTGGCCGGAAGTAAGTCCGCCGGCTCACCCATCGAAGACGGGCACTGTGACGCCTGTCCACACATCGTCCTTCGAGATGTTGTACGATGCTGTCGCGAAGACTCGTGCGCTCGGGGCCCACCAGAAAGAGCCACCGACATTCCACGCCGTTTTCTCCCAGTCGATGACTTTTGTTTCGTCGTTCTTCTGATCGACATACTTGCCGGAGAAGGTGAAAGCGGCGTTTTCACTCTTGGTGACCGTCAGGTAGGCCTTGGCCTGGAAACCCGAGGTGGGCTGGTTGGTCACGTCCGCGATCCGGCTGCGGTACATCTGGAAGTACTGCAGGTCCGAGAAGGGGTTGCCCGAAGGAGTATGCCCCGCCGTTCGAGGCTTGCGGAATGCGCCGCTGATGTTTGCAAAGGGATTATCCGCGGCGAGATACTCACCGCTGAAACGGTAGTGTGTTTTCTCGCCAAAGCGGCCGGAAAAGAGTGCGCGCAGGCGGTACTCCGTCGTCTCCGTGTCAAGGAAGTTATCGCGATCGATCTGCTTAGCGATCAGACTCCCTTTGACCCGGTGCCTCCTTTTCGCTCCGTAGCGCCAAGTCAGGTCAGCCTTGGCAGAGCTGGTTTTGCGGTCGTAGGTGGACTTGCGCAAGAAGTCGTTGGGCGAATCGGTGTAGATGTCTACGTACCGCCGGCCAGCAGCAGGGCCTTGAGTTGCGAAGTTGTCGTCGAAGACCTTGACAAAGGTGTTGTCGCTGCTGCGTTTAACGTAGCGGCCGTGGAGTGCCAACGCGAGACCATCGCCGAAGTCATGCAACCAGCGGACTCGCGCCGAACGATGCCTGGTCCGCAGCCCGGTCTTGCTCGCTTTGGACTCGGCGAAGGCTATGGCACCGTCGAGGTGGTCGCTACCCTTGCCAAAAAAGGCCCGGAAGGTCTGCACCAGGGTCTTGTTTTCCGTGATGTTGCTGACGGGAAGGGTAGTGTCATCAAACTGCACGCGATTGGCGAAAAGGTCCCAAGGGACTGATCCGCCGATGGCGCGTGCTGGGTGCTTGGCGACTTGGTAGTAGCGGCTGAGCGCGTTGGCGTTGTCGTTGAAGTCGCGGAGGGTGGCCTCGTAGCGGAGGCCATAGCTCGGCTTTTCGTAGGAGGCACTGAAGCGCACCGTGTCGATCGTTTGGTCAATCTGCCGGCTCTTGCCAACGATATGGCAGTTCGCACAGTGGCTTGTGCTCGTGTGCTGCTTGCTGCCCAGTCGACTGAGGCGATGCGCGCGCAGCGCGACCTCCCAGGCGCGTGAGTCTTCCGGGCGGTACTTCAGCGTCGCCTCGCTTTCGCGAACGCTCACTCCAAAGCGCGCACCGAGGGCCTCGTCTGTGGCGTAGACGACCTTCCCGTGATGATCCGTCGCCTCGAGGTTGGCCAACGAATCGTGGGGCAAGTGGTGGTCGAAACGGCGGAGCGCGGCCTCGATCGTCCAAGAATGGCCGTTGTTGTAGTGTAGGTAGCCTTCCTGATCGACCGAGCTGAGGGTCGCGAAGTTGAGCTGGAGAAGCTCACCGCTTTCCATGCTGAAGTCCCACCAGGTCGAAAGGGCAAAGCCGTCTCGCTCTGATGCGAACTCCGCGGCGCGGTTCGCGCTATCACTGATGTTTGAGCGTTGAACTCCCACGGCCACCTCACCCGCGATCTCGTCACCGGCCAGAGCGGTCGGTAAGGCGAGCAGGGCGATGACCAGGAGCGCGAGGATGATCTTTCTCATGGCTGCTCCTTTCCCCATCACCGGGTGAGTGCCTCACCTTGGCCAGGTACCGACTGACTGGGCAAGTCGGAACCATGGACCGAGGAGTGGCATTGAGTGCACTTGGTCAGCATCGCGTACTTCATGCTGGCGCGGCCGTGGGCGTTATGGAAGGTCTGTCCATCGACAACGACATCACCCGCCGGGCTATCGAGCTGGGCGTGGAAATGGCCCTCGTGACACTGCAGGCAGAGAAAAGGCTCTGTCTGGGCCAGGAGGTTGTCTGCTGGCGCACCGTGGGGACGGTGGCAAATCATGCAGTCTTCCTCGACAGGAT
>CAYSMT010000404.1:0-3482 GCA_964432135.1 uncultured Acidobacteriota bacterium | reverse complement strand
GGCTGATCGGCGCGGCGCTTTTGTTCAGCCGGCTCTTTTCGAGGCCTTCGGCCTGACCGTCATCGAGGCTATGAGCACCGGCCTGCCGACCTTCGCCACCTGCTTCGGCGGCCCACTCGAGATCATCGAAGACGGCGTATCGGGGTTTCATATCGATCCGAACCACGGTGACGAGACGGCACGGAAGATCGCTACCTTCCTCGAGCGTTGCCGGTCTGATCCTGCGCTCTGGCCGCGGATCTCCCAGGCGGCGCGTCAGCGCGTCGAGGAGCGCTACACCTGGCGTCACTACGCTCGCAAGCTGATGACCCTCTCTCGGGTCTATGGTTTCTGGCGTTTTGTCACCAACCTCGAGCGCGCCGAGACGAGGCGCTATCTCGAGATGTTCTACACGCTGCAGTTCCGTCCCCTGGCGGCGCGACTGCTCGAGGAGTAGGGCGTCTTTGGAAGAGCTGCATTTCGGTGCGCTTGCCGTTTTTCGTACTACCGGATCTTGGGCTGTATTTCTATGCCGGATCCGCGGCAGCTTCGAGAGCCTCGGAAAAGGAGCGCGCCGTGAGCTCATCGAAGAGAAAGAACTCAATGAAATGCAGATGGGCTGGTCGCCGGCGCAGGAACGCCGCGCAAGTGTCGATGGCGATGGGGGCGGCTCGCGCGATGGGAAAGCCGTAGATCCCGGTCGAGATCGATGGGAGGGCGATCGATGCGAGGTCATGCTGTTCGGCCAGCTCCACAGAGCGCTCGTAGGCCGTGCGTAACAAGGCCTCTTCACCCTGCGTGCCGTCATGCCAGATTGGTCCGACGGCGTGGATGATGTGGCGAACGCCTTGCGGAAGGAGCTCGAAAGCGTCGGTGATGACGGCATCTCCTGTCGGACAGCTTCCAAAGCCTCGCAGGGCTTCGAGCAGCCCAGGGCCTGCCGCGGCATGCACGGCGCCGTCCACGCCGCCTCCTCCGCACAGGGCCGCGTTGGCCGCGGTGACAATGGCCTGGGTTACGGCGCAGGTGATGTCGCCATGGGTCAGGGTGATCGTTCCGTTTGCGATGTGTCGTCGCATGGGATCCTCCCAAGGTATCAAGGCCATCATCCCACGTGAGGCGCGCTGGTGGGTGGGGGGAGGCGTGCGCCGGCTTTGGTCGAGGGCTTCGAGGGGTGTGCCGGTGCGCAGCGCGTTGCGCGGTGAGTGGGCAGCGCGTTGCGCGGAGGCCCTCGGTGGCTTCGCGAATGAGACGGGTAGAAGGTGATGACGGCGAAAGCGCCACAGAATGCACAGCCGGCACGCATCGTGCATTCGGATTGTGTGCGCGGATCGCGCGGAAAGGAGAACTCCATGGGGCATCGCGTCCTGGTCGCCGTCATCCTGGGGGTAGCGTTTGTCTCTACGGCATGCGGCCCCGACCCGTCCGGCATCTCGAGGCGCAAACTGCGCCAGCCCGAAACGATCGAGGGTGTGCCTTGCACGAGCTACACGACCTTCTACCCCGATGGTCGCTTGAGTTCCTGCTTCCTCGCCGAGGACAGTGAGGTGGCGGGCCATCTCTTGCCGAAGGGGACGCGGGTCGAGTTCGACGAGATGGGCCGGCTCGACCACTGCTTTCTCGGTCGAGAGACCGAGATTGAAGGGCATCTGTGTCGCGGCCATGGTCATGAGTACATGACGGCTTTTCACCCCAGCGGGCGGTTGCGCACCTGCTGGCTTGCGCGGGCCGAGGAGATCGATGGTGTGCCTTGTCGTCGGGCGACGATGATCGCCGATATTGTTGGAGGCAGCGTTGGCGCGACCTTCTACGAGAGCGGGCGCCTGCGCGGTTGCGAGGCCGATCGCGACTTCACGCGCGAAGGCCGAAACTTCTCACGGGGCGATCGGGTCGAGCTCGATGAGGAGGGCGCCTTGCTGGCTGCCACACCCTGATCTCGGCGTTGATGAGCCCGGCGTCTCCCAGGTGTCTTTCCCGCGCACCGGAAGGGATGCGGTTCCGGGCGCGTCTCACGGGGAGCAACCCACGCTCGGGTGCTTCGGCAGGCTTCTGTCGTATCATCCCGGTCGCGAAGATCATTCGGTGAGCTCGCGGAGCACGAGTGAGAGAATGCCGCCGTGCCGGTAGGAAGCGAGCTCGTCCATCGTATCGATCCGGCAGAGCACGGGCACGGTGGCGGGTGGGGTGTCGTCCTGCGTGATCGTGAGATGAAGAGTACATCGCGGAGCGAGGGAAGCCATTCCGGCCACGCGGAAGCGCTCCGAGCCGTCGAGCTCCAAGCTCGAGCAGGTGTGTCCCTCCAGTAGCTCGAGGGGTAGCACACCCATCCCGACGAGATTCGCACGATGAATGCGCTCGAAGCTCTCGGCGATGACAGCGCGTACGCCGAGAAGGAGCGTTCCCTTTGCCGCCCAGTCGCGACTCGACCCTGTGCCGTACTCTTGGCCGGCGACGACCACCAACGGCGTTCCCTCGGCCTGGTAGCGCATCGCCGCGTCGTAGATCGGCAGAATCTCGTCGCTCGGAAAGTGCTTCGTGAAGCCGCCCTCAACGCCCGGTACTATCGCGTTGTGGATGCGAATATTCGCGAAGGTGCCACGCATCATGACCTCGTGATTACCGCGTCGCGAGCCGTAGGAGTTGAACTCCGTCGGGTCTACGCCTTGTTCGCGCAGGTAGCGTCCGGCGGGGCTGCTTTTCTCGATCCGTCCGGCAGGAGAGATGTGGTCAGTCGTTACCGAGTCGCCGAGCAAAGCGAGACAGCGCGCACCTTCGATCTTCTGCACGGGCGGAATCGTCGCGCTCATGCCGAGAAAGAAGGGCGGCTGTTGTACATAGGTCGACTCGGGGCGCCAGGTGTAGGTCTTCTCTCGAGGGATCTCGATGGCGCGCCAGTTTTCGTCACCGGTGAAGACATCGGCATAGCGTTCGGAAAAGAGCTTCGGACTCAGCGCGGCGCGTACGGTCTGCTCGATCTCCGCGTTCGTTGGCCACAGATCTTTAAGATAGACCGGCTGTCCTTCCCGGTCGATGCCGAGAGCTTCGCGGCGCAGGTCGCAGCTCATCGTGCCCGCGAGGGCATAGGCGACGACGAGAGGGGGCGAGGCAAGGTAGTTTGCGCGCACCTCCGGAGAGATACGGCCCTCGAAGTTGCGGTTACCGCTGAGGACAGCGCAGCAGATCAGATCTCTCGAGCGGATCGCCGTCGAGACAGTCTCCGGCAGAGGACCCGAGTTGCCGATGCAGGTCGTGCAGCCATAACCGACGAGTTGGAATCCGAGGGCATCGAGATCGGCCTGCAGGCCAGCCTTTGTGAGGTAGTCGCTGACGACCTGTGAGCCAGGAGCGAAGGAGGTCTTCACCCAGGGTTTGACTTGCAGTCCTCGGGCGCGGGCATTGCGTGCGACAAGGCCCGCCGCGACCATGACCGCTGGATTGGAGGTGTTCGTGCAGCTCGTGATGGCGGCGATGACGAGGTCTCCGTGACGCAGCGTACGGTTTTG